>PMYF01000964.1:897-4773 GCA_003171295.1 Acidobacteriota bacterium
TTGGGGATGGTTTTGTGGGTTCCCAGGTAGTATTTGCCGAAGTTGAAGAAGGCGCTATGCTGGAGCAGCATTTCCTGGGCCGGCGTCAAGGTGGGATCTGGAACGCGCACGTCCGGCGTAATCCCGCCTCCCCCGTACACTTCCCGGCCGCCGTCGGTCAGGCGGACTTCGGAATGGTTTTTCGAGGTGTGCTCAGGGTGATAGTAATAGTCGTAGAGAGAAACGTTGGTGTATTCGCGCTGGATCAATCGTCCGCTAGGCGTGTAATAGCGCGCCGTGGTTAGCGCCAGCCCGGTGTGTTCACTCAGGGGATACACGGTCTGGACCAGGCCTTTGCCGAAGCTCGGCTCGCCCATCACCAGCGCCCGGTCATGGTCCTGCAGCGCCCCGGTGACGATTTCTGCGGCGCTTGCCGACATCCGGTTAATGAGGACGACGATGGGATATTCATTGTTATCATCGCCCTTCATGGCGGAATAGCGTTTCTCCTGGGAATGCCTTCCGTAGTGGTAAACGATGAGCTGGCCTTTCTCCAGGAAGTGGTCGGAGACTTCCACGGCCTCTTGCAGCAACCCGCCGGGATTGCCCCGCAGGTCAAGAACCAGCCCTTGCAGGTTCTTTTCATTGAGCTTTTTCAGCGCCTCGCTGAGCTCGTCGTTAGTATTCTCATTGAATTTGCTGACGCGAATATAGGCGATGCCGGGCCGAATCAGGAATGTGTCATCCACACTGCGCTGGGATATCTCATCGCGAGTGATGTCGAATTCCAGCGGTTGATCATATCCCTCGCGGCTGATCGTGACATGAACTTGTGTACCCTTGGGACCCTTAAGCATATCGGCCACTTGCGGGGTGCCCAGGCCCTCGGTGGATTTGCCATCCACCTTGGCCACAATGTCGCCCGGGCGCAAGCCGGCGCGGAAGGCAGGTGACCCGGGTATAGGCGCCACGACCACGGTCACGAGCTTGCCCATCTTGCCGGGGCGGGCGATGATCGACATGCCCACGCCGTAATACTTGCCTTCCTGTTCTTCACGCAGCGCCGCGAAGGCACGCGGGTCGAAGAAATTCGAGTGCGGGTCAAGGGTGCGGAGCGCGCCAGGAATCGCGCCCATATTGCTGTTGGCCGAACCGTAAATGGCCTTGTCGGGGTCAACGGGGTCAGCGTAATTCTGTTCGACCACATCNNCGGGTGAATTCGTTCAAACTGGATTTGACATCACTGTCATCACTTCCCGCAGTGGCTTCAACCTGCCGCCCGTATATCCCCCCCAGGAGCGCGCCCAGAAGAATCGTGGACAGGATAAACCAGACCGCCCGGCGTGCTTGTCTCATCTGTTTGCAGCTCCTCACCCTGCTGACTAAGTATAGCATGGGGCAGCGAGGCCGGATAGCCACGCGAACCCTCACCTGCTTGGGTGTGATGCCGAATGTGGGTCGAGGGTTCGATGGAGTGAGCAGAGGGGCTTTGCGGGGACAGGGAAGGCAGGGCTACATGGCGCGATAGACGCGCTTGGAAACGCCAACGCGTGCCTGTGCGGCACGGGTGTCATTTGCGAGACATGGACACTCCCAGGTACAGTCATTCCCGCGAAGGCGGGAATCTACTTCGCAAGCCATTGGAAACGCGCCGTCGACGGATTGGATTCCCGCTTTCGCGGGAATGACCCGTGTTTCCAAAGCGCTCCCATTCCAAATGATACTGGCGCCTCCCTGTGCGTTTGCCTGTGCGTATACCTTGACAACCTCGCAGGGCTCCCCTATCATCCCATAGAGAGGCTGAAATTGTTTAGCGGCGGTTTTTTCGAAATCGGTTTCATATTGTTCATTGCCTTTCTCCTTTTCGGACCCAAGAAGCTTCCCGAAATCGCTCGGACACTGGGCAAGGGTATGGGAGAGTTGCGCCGCGCGTCAAATGAACTGAAGAATTCGCTGGAAGAGGAAATCAAGAATTTGGACCGCTACCAGGACAGCGCGCCCAATTCAACCCCCAAGTATGGCCACCACGATCCAGAACCCCCCCCCCCAGAATCCGGACCCCAATCCTGAGCAAGAGCCGCTCAGCGGCAAGCAGATGTCGTTCCTCGAGCACCTTGAGGAACTGCGCCAGCGCCTGATTCGTTCTGTGCTGGCGATCGTGGTGGGGTTCGGAGTTTGTTTCTACTTCTCCGACAAGATTTACGGGTATCTGGCGCGTCCGCTTACCGACACGCTGCACGCGCTGCACATGGCGGATAAGCTCGTTTACACCAATCCCACCGATCCCTTCAATCTTTACATTAAACTCTCGATTGTGGCGGGGCTTTTTCTTTCTTCACCTTTCATCCTGTGGCAGGTATGGCTATTCATATCTCCGGGATTGTATCGGCATGAGAAGCGTTACGTATGGCCCTTTGTGATTCTCACCAGCGGTCTATTCATGTCCGGGGGCCTCTTTGCTTACAAAATGGCTTTCCCGGCCGCGCTGCGATTTCTGGTGGTGTTCGGCAGGCAATTCCAGCCGATGATCAGCATCAACGAATACTGGAACCTCGCGCTGACGATCATTGTGGGCGTCGGCTTGGTGTTTGAACTGCCCGTCATCATCCTGCTTCTCTCGATCTTTGGCGTCGTTACACCGCGATTCCTCATTCGCAATATTCGTTATGCCATCCTGATTACCGCGGTCTTGGCGGCCGCTATTGCCCCCACCCCCGATTGGACAACCCTGTTCATGTTCTGGATTCCGATGGTGGGGCTCTACATCGTCAGCATTGGACTCTCCTGGCTGGTCTATTTCCGCAAGAGACGGAAGCAGAAGCGTGAGCTACAGGCGTAGTGGGAAACGGGTCCTCTGCCTGATTACTGCCGCGGTAGGGCTCGCGACGGCGGGGAGGCTCTGGGCCGCGGAAGGCCCGGCCTTTAACGGCGCGCGCGCGTTCGAGGATCTCAATCGTCTGGTGGCCTTGGGCCCCCGGCCGGCGGGTTCGCCGGCTCTCGCGGAGTCGCGACGCTGGATCGTCCAGCAGCTCAAGCAGGCGGGGGCGCAAGTCGAAGAGGATACCTTTACCGCCTCGACCCCTACCGGTAGCCTGCCCATGACCAACCTCATTGCCAAGTTCCCGGGCGCGCTTGCCAAAGTGGTGATGGTGGCGGGTCACTACGACACAAAGCGTGAGGACGGTTTTCGTTTTGTCGGCGCGAATGACGGCGGCTCCAGTGCGGCGCTGCTGCTGGAGTTGGCGCGCGTCCTGGGCGGGCGCAAGAATACCCTCACCATCTGGCTGGTTTTCTTTGATGGGGAAGAGGCCGTGCAGGAATGGACCGCCACGGACAGCCTCTATGGCAGCCGCCACCTAGTCCAGAAGCTCGCTTCGAGTGGGGACTTGGCGCGCCTCCAGGCCATGCTGCTGGTGGACATGATCGGAGATGCCAACCTGGATATCCATCGCGAGTACGCTTCCACGCCTTGGTTGATGGATACGGTCTTCAGCGTCGCCCGCCATCTGGGGTACGCGAAATACTTTCCAGACAAGGTGATGGCTGTCGAGGACGATCACATCCCGTTCGTGAACGCCGGGGTTGCCGCGGCGGATCTGATTGACCTGGACTATGGGCCTCAAAACAGCTATTGGCATTCGGACAAGGACACACCTGACCACTGCAGTCCCGTGAGCTTGACGATCGTCGGCCGCGTGGTGCTTGGAACCCTCGCCGAGGTTGAGAAGTCCGCGCACGTGAAGTAGCATTCCCGCCTGACTAAGCGCCCGGTCCAATTACAGAATGAGAAACAACAATCGGATTTATACTAAGTTGCTTTCATGGAGATACGACTGCCGACGCGAAGCATCATGTTAGGTTGGTGACTGTTCATCACCCCTCACCCGGCCCGCGCCG
>PMYF01000185.1 GCA_003171295.1 Acidobacteriota bacterium
AGGATTTCGGTTTCCTGGGAATTTTCGAAATCTTCCAGCAGATTGCCATCCGCTGGGGCAGCATGCTGGCCCGCCCCCAAGGGGGGACGGCTCATCAACGAAAAGGTCTCCTCCCATGCCCCGAGACTTCGGTGTGCGTTCATCCAAGTGCCCATCACGAGAAAAGGGATGATGAAGGTGACCGACAGCAGTTTGGCACGGCGCGAGATTCTCTCCTCCTTTTCCCAGCGGAAGAGCTTCCAGGCAAAGAGCAGGCCAAAGGTTCCGGAAACGAGGAGAACCAGCAACTCGGCTCGATGGTCGAAGAGCGATTCGCCCCTAACCATGATGGCTTGAAAGGATGTGACCAGATAAGTGGCCGGCAGAAAAGCAGCCAAGCGCTGGATCCAATGCGGGAGCATGGGCAGCGGCACCGTCACGCCCGAGAGGAAGAGCAGGCCAAACCAAATGACGTTGTTATAGACCTGCGCCTCCTGCATGGTGTTGGCCACACTGGCGATGGTCAAGCCGAAGCCCGCGAAGGCAAAAGTGCCCACCGTAACGAGTATGAGCAGCGTGAGCACACTGATCCTGAGCGGCATGTGGAAGAAGCCCATGGCGCAGACGACCAACAGCGCGATGGTCGGCAGTCCCAACAGGTAATTGGCCAGCAGGCTGCTCAGCACCATGGAGCCAGGACCAATGGGCGCCAGGCGATAGCGGCGCAGGCTGCCGCGCTCTCGTTGCATCACGGATTGCATGCCCAGCCCCCAGAAGCCGCTCCCCATGATGTTAAGCGTGACCACCGGCCCGAACATGTACAAAACCGCTTCCGGATTACCGCGGGCAAAGAGACCCGAGTAAACAAACAGGAAAAGGATCGGAAAGAGAAACGTAAAAAAGAGCGCAGCCTTGGTGCGCATCACCAAGCGAATCGACATGAGAGCAATGCGAATTGAAGCCATCATGATCTGGGTCGCGCCCTTTGAATTCTCGTCTCATGCTCAGCCGGCTGCTGAACAAGGGCATCTGTCATGCCGAGTCCGCCGCAGGGGACGAAGCATCTCGCCTTGGTTTGGACCGCGTACCCGCTCCGGCTCAATCCCCCATGCGGTGTCCCGTCATTTGCACGAACACATCCTCGAGGGTGGGCTGGGTGATGTGGAGATCAAGCAACGCATTGCCCTCAGCTTCGAGGAAGCGGACAAGCGCCGCCACGGCCGGCGCGGGCGGCTGCGCGTGCAGGAAATACCTGCCCTCGGCTTCGCGGCAATCCACCACCGCGTCAAGCTGCATCAGCCGGCTGGGCAAGACCGGCTTGGCCAGCCGCACTTCCAACCGCGCGCCTTGGCCGGAACTCTGCACGAGGTCACGGGGTGTGCCCAGGGTAATCACCTGGCCCCGGTCAAGGATGGCGACACGGTCGCAGAGCCGTTCGGCTTCCTCAATGTAGTGAGTTGTCAGCAGGATAGTGCGGCCTTCGGCGCGAAATTGCTCGATCAGAGCGTAGATGTCGCGGCGCAGTTGGGCATCGAGACCGACGGTGGGCTCGTCGAGCAAGACCAGTTCCGGATCATTGACCAGCGCCAGGGCCAGCGCCAAGCGCTGCTTCTGCCCTCCGGAGAGTTTTTCGAAAAACGAGCGGCGCTTCTCCGTCAGGCCAAAGCGCTCCAGCAGCATTTCGATCGAGACCGAGTGCTGATAAAAGCTGGCGAACAATTCCAAGGCCTCTTCCACGCGAATCTTGTCGGGAAGAACCGTGGCTTGGAGTTGTGCGCCAATCCGCTCCTTGAGTGCAGCCGACTCTTGGGCGGGAGCCATCCCACACACCATAACGCTGCCACTGTCGGGCTGGCGAAGGCCTTCGAGGATCTCGATGGTCGTGGTTTTCCCGGCCCCATTCGGCCCCAGCAGGCCAAAAACCTCCCCGGGCAGGATCTGGAATGTGATTCCGCGCAGGGCCTCAATGTCCCCATAGCGTTTACACAAGCCCTCGACCTGCACAACTGCGCCCTTATTGTCATTCGACATAAAACACGCTAATGATAACGGACGGCGAGAGCCGAGGCAATCGGGATCAAAGCGGAAGCTGACAATTCGGCCTATCGTTTGGCAACTGATCTGTTCGGAGTGAGGGAGAGTGTTATAATGCGCTGTAATCATGAGAACGCCATTTCGACCGGGGGACATTGATGAATTGCCCCTGCATGTCTTTCCTGACAATTGAACAATTCCGGGGTGCGCAATGAAGATTCTAGTTTTGAATTGTGGCAGCTCTTCCATCAAGTTCCAACTGATTGAGACTGACAGCGATCTGATTGAGTCCAACACGGACCGCTGCATTGCCAAGGGCAGTGTAGAGCGGATTGGAACTGATGAGGCGACTTTAAGGGTGACGGTACCGCCCAATCCCTGCAAGTCGACAACTCTAGAGATTCTTGACCACCAGGCGGCGCTGAGCCGGGTGATTAATGNNCACGGGGGTGAACGCTTCGCCGCCTCGGTGGTGATGGATGATGAGGTGGAAAAGGAAATCCAGCACTGCGTGGAACTGGCTCCGCTGCATAACCCCCACAATCTGCGGGGCTATTATGTGGCGCGCAAGGTCATGCCCCAGGTGCCGCAGGTGGCGGTATTCGATACGGCGTTCCATCAGTCCATGCCGCCGCGCGCCTACGTGTACGGGCTCCCTTACTCGTACTACCGGCGCTACCGGATCCGGCGCTATGGATTTCACGGGACCTCCCACCGCTACGTGGCCTTCCGTTACCGGCAGATCTTTGGGAAGGCGCGCGAGGACGTAAACCTGATCAGCACGCATCTGGGCAACGGGTGCTCGGTGACGGCAATTGAGAAAGGGCACTCGGTGGACACGTCCATGGGTTTCACGCCTCAGGAGGGCCTGGTCATGGGCACGCGCTGTGGCGATATCGATCCAGCCGCACTTCTTTACATCATGTCGAAAGATGAATTGACGTTGCATGATATGTCAACATTACTAAACAAGTTTTGCGGGCTCTACGGAATCTCCGGTGAATCGAATGACATGCGGGAGTTGATTGCGGCCGCCGCCAAAGGTGACGAACAGGCCAAACTGGCGATCGAGGTGTTTTGTTATCGGGTTAAGAAATACATTGGCGCTTACAGCGCCACGCTGGGACACGTAGACGGCCTTATCTTTACCGGCGGAATAGGCGAGAATTCACCTCCGGTGCGTGCCCTGGCCTGCGAGGGGCTCACGGAACTGGGAATCCAGATCGACCCGGAGCGCAACCAGGCGGTGGTGGGCAAGGAAGGAGAGATCTCAACGCCAGCGAGCCGCATCAGGGTGATGGTGATTCCCACCAACGAAGAGCTTCTCATCGCACGCGACACATTCCGCGCGGTGCGTGGCCTGCCGCTGCCGCATTAGAACCAGTGCAGGAGGCAGCGCTTTCTCAAGCTGATTTCAAATCTTCCGTCCGGGCGGCCAGACGGCGTCGGCGCTTGCCCGTGGCCGCGACGGCATGTTTCAACAACCTGTTAGCGAAGTTTCACCTCAGACTGGTGATCCGTGATCCCTCACCCGGCCCGCTATGCGGTCCGCCCTATTGCGCATGGGGGAGAGGGCTGCAAATGGTTCGCGAGCATGGTATTTCAGCCCTCTCCAAGGGGAGAGGGTGGTCGCCGACGGCGGCCGGGTGAGGGGTCTTGCGTCGCCAAGGCTTCGGCAAACTTGACTCAAATAGTCAAGTTCCGAATATCAAACCTGCTAGCCTGCAAACCCACGAACTAAGGACGGATGAATGGACAGGAGAAGCTTTAACAGGATTGTTGCTCTGAGCGGCGCCGGCAGTGCCCTCAACCTGAAGTCTTCTCTCGCGGCGGCAGCACATGCTGAGTACGGTCAAGCAGCCCCAGCGCAAGGCGCGAGTCCCGTTTTTGTCCCCCTGCAATTCGACAGCCTCAGCTACCGGGTCAACGGAAAACCCACCTACCTGTATTCCGGCGAGTTCCACTACTTTCGCGTCCCCAAAGCGGATTGGCGGCGGCGCATGGAGCTCTTCAAGGAAGCGGGTGGCAACTGTGTGGCGACATACATCCCGTGGTATTTGCACGAGCCCGAAGAAGGCAAGATTATCTTCGGCGGTGAAAGCGGAGTGCTGGATTTCGAGGGTTTCCTGCGTACCGCGCAAGAGGTTGGCTTGTATGTGGTTGCCCGTCCCGGGCCCTATCAGTACACCGAAATGAAATACGACGGGCTGCCGGGCTGGCTTTGCGAGAATTACCCGGAACTTCGTGCGCAGAATATAACCGGCCAGCCCTTCCGGGTTGCCTCCGTTTCTTACGTCCACCCCTTGTTCCTGGAGAAGGCGCGGAAGTGGTTCGACCGCGTAGCGCCGATCATTGCCGCGCACACCGTTTCGCGGGGCGGCCCCATAGCCCTCACGCAAGTCGACAATGAATTGGCGGGTGTTCACATGTGGTATGGCACGCTGGATTACCACCCCGTTTCCATGGGGTTCGGGAACCCGGAGGGCCGCTATCCGCGTTTTCTCCACAAGCGCTATGGCAATCTTGCGGCATTGAACGGCGCCTACGCCACCAACTTTGCGGATTTCGAAGATGTTAAGCCCATTCTGCCCTCGGATGGGGCTCACGCGCCAGAGGTTCGCAGGGCGAAGGACTATTTTGACTTTTACCTGGGGATGATTGGGGAATATGCCGGGATCCTGGCCGGATGGCTGCGCAACCAGGGCGTGGATACGCCGCTGATTCACAATTCCGCCGGCCCGTCCATGAATGCCCTGTTTCTCGAGACCGTGGAGACGCTGGGTAACAAGACCTTCCTGCTGGGTTCCGACCATTACTACAACCTGGATCAGAGTTGGCCGCAGAACAATCCCACGCCGCAGTATGCGCTGAACGTTTTTTGCTCGTTGGAAATGCTGCGCTTGATGGGCTATCCCCCGACGGTGCTGGAAATGCCCTCGGGGAGTGCCGCCGACTGGCCGCCCGTTATGCCCTCGGATTGCAAAACCTGCTATTGGACCAATCTCGCTTTGGGGATGAAGGCCAATAACTACTACATCTTTACTGGCGGGCCCAACCCGCCAGACGCCGGCACCACGACGGACCTCTACGACTACGGCGCGCCCATCGGGGCCAAGAACGAGGTGCGCGCGCTCTACGGCGTGCAGAAAGAACTGGGGAACTTCCTGAAGAAGGCGACGTGGCTGGAAGAAAGCGAACGCGCGAGTGATTGCCGCTTCGCGCTGGATTTTGAGTACGCACGCGCCGACCAGTACTGGAAAAACCGCGGGGAATTCCTCCTCAGCAGCGCCGAGGCCTGGGACTTCTTCCGCAAAGGCGCGCTGACCACGGCGCTCTGCGCGAGCCTGTCGCCCGTTTTTTGCGACCTGCGCAAAGACGACTGGATCGCGGATAAAAGCACGCCGCTGATCCTGGTTAGTTCTTCCAGCCTCGCCGCCGCGAAGCAGGAACGAGTGGTGCGATTTCTTAAAGCGGGCGGCAAAGTGCTGATCGCGCCCGTCATTCCCGTTGTCGATGAGAATCTACAGCCCTGTGCGCTGCTCAGTGATTTTCTGGGCAGCCCCAGGCTCGAACGCAACCCGGACGCCTTCGCGCGCGTCACTGTCCTGGACGTCGCGAATATTCTCGACAACGGCGAAAACTATTTCACGCACGATTTGCCGGCTGCAGCCAGGGCGCTTGGCAAGGACGAGCACACGGGCCGAGTCCTGGCCTGGGAACTTACGACCCCAGGCGGCGGGCAAGCCATCTTCCTGGGATTCCGCTGGTTACATGCCATGCGGGAGCACACTCGGATGTTGGAGTCGCTTATGGTGCGGTTGGGGCTCGCGCGGCGCGTGGAGTGCGCGAATCCGAATGTATGGACATCGCTGCGCACGGCGGGGAATCACTCCGCGCTGTTCATCATGAACCTGCTCTCTTCACCCCAGGAGGCGGAAATCAGTTGCCGCCGCGCCAGCCCAGGTGGATTACTGAACACCGGCCACCACAGCCTTGAACCGATGAGTGTAAAGTACGTGGAGCTTTAAGGCAGGACGGCAGCACCCGACACCCCAGCGTGCATGGCGGAGAGGGTGGGATTCGAACCCACGTCACGATTACTCGTGAACACGCTTTCCAAGCGTGCTCCTTCAGCCACTCGGACACCTCTCCGTGGCCTCACGCCGCTAGAGCGCCTTCGAACCGCACGCCCCACTCTGCATTTCAAAATCGCGGCAACCGAATCAGTATAGCATCGGGAGACGGGACCGGCCAGAAGGGAAGTGAGAGGCCTTATCAGGCTGCGGGAAAACGCTTCCATGCTGTCATCCTGAGCGTAGCGAAGGATCTCGCTCTGTGCATTTCCGTGGGAATACGAGATTCTTCGTCGCCTGCGGCTCCTCTCCAGAAACTCGATGGATTACTCGTTTCCGTTGAGCAATTTAGGCCGAGCGGACCGGAAGGCGTTTTACGTGCTTCTTGCGCCCCCAAAACGTCCTCGGCACTGTCCATCCTTGATCCCCGCAGGGGATCGATTGAGTAGCCGGGGGCAACGCCCCCGGAAAACGCGCCCCCTACAAGGTCCGACCCTGAAAGGGTCGAATCCGGGTGGCGTCGCACCCGTCCTTCCTTCCGCGGCTCAGGGTAATGCGACCCCTTCAGGGTCGGGGAACGAGCGTGGCGCTTTCCGGGGGCGGTGCCCCCGGCTACTTTCTTGTGCCCTTGCAGGGCACGAAAGACCTACCCTTCAGCCCTACCCCGCGGTCCCCGTTTCTGACATCACGGATAGCCGCCCTTTGGCTATCCATGCTCAGAATGACAGTCCCAACGGGTTTTTCCGCAGCCTGTTTTGGCCGGAGGCGCCGAAGGCCGGAACGGCCGCGAAATCATAACCCCGGATTGCCGTGGTTCCTGAAGATATCCGCCCCCCTTCGGTTGTGACCGGGGGCGCCAGTTCACTTGAAGCGCCGCCGGAACCTGAATTCAATTCCGAAGATTCCGTTCTGGTCTCGGATGCCGAGCATCGAGACGTTATCACTGACGGCCCACTCGAATTGAATGATGCGGTACTGCGAACTGGAAGTATTGGTGACATAAGTTAGAGTGATGTCGCGGGTGACTTGCTGCTCCACGGTGACGCGCGCCCCGGAGCCGTAACCGGGCATGCCGACGTTGGGGTCGATCTTAATGCGGCTGACGCCGAACAGATGCTGGACGCGGCCCGTGACTTGGCTGGAAAGGGCTTCGGAAAGGATAGCACTGGCGCCGACGGAGCGCGTGGGGTTGGTGCCGGCGGTGGCGAAGGCGCCTTCCTGCTTCACATACCCGAGCGCCAGCAGTGAAAGGACGTCGGCCGTGGGCAGGGGAGGGTCAGAGCGATACGCCAACTTCAAGCGCTCGAAGGGGCCGGAGATGTCGAGGGTCAGTTCGTAACGCTGCACGCGGGTCACCGCCTGCAGGTCCAGGAAGGCTTGCGTGCGGAAGGGGTTGGGCAGGCTGATGTCGCCGCGCACGAGCGTATAGCGGTTTCCCCGGAATACCCCCTCGCCACTGAGGAAATGGATGCTGCCCACCTGGGCCGGATTCGCCAGGGTTCCCTGCAGGTGAAGGTCGATGTCGCCCACCAGGCGCAAGTCGGGTGTCTCCACCCGGACGGGGGGAGCGGAAGTCACGCGCACGTTCAGACGAATCTTCGACGCCAGGGGCGAAGCGACGCTGCCCGGTTGTTCTTCAAAAGGATTAGCAGATTCAATAATCCTTGTTATGAAATTAACTCTCTCATTCACAAACATCTGGCGGATGATCAAATCGCCTTGCAGTTGTCCGCGCTCGGAGTTTCCCGCCAGGCGCAGATTGCCGTCGAGGACAGACGTGAAATTGGGCGGATAGGGGACCCGGACCTGGTTGAAATCCGCGTGCAGGTCGTAGCGGGGATTCTCCTGGAGGGTCAGGGACCCGCCCAGGTTAATCGTGCCCCCGCCGCTCAAGCCGCGCAGGGACCGAATGACGGCGCGCTCGCCCTCGAGCTGAATGCTTCCCTGCAGATTGCTGAAGCGGAACGGCAGCCCCTTATAGTCCACGCTCACATCCTGCACGTCCAGCGCGCCGTTCAACACGGGCCGGGTGGGCGTGCCGGTGAGGCTGAGACGGAGCACTGAGCGGCCGGTTGCCTGCAGGTTAGGATCGAGCGCGGCCAGCAGCGTGGCGTCGGCCTGGCCCTCCGCACTCAGCCCCAACGTCACTCGCTCGGCGAAACGCACCGAGCCTTGGATGGCGAGTTCCGTGGAGGGGCCGCGCATGACGAAGCGGCTGAGGGTCAGGGTGCCCCCCGAGTAGTGGAGATCGATCGGCTGGTCGTTCTTCCACTGCAGGCTGGGGAAGTTCACCGCCAGATCGCGGGCCTGGGCCTGAAGATCAATTTTCGCGGGCTGGCGCAGAGGACCTGCGACCTGGAAGGTCCCGCCCACGGTGACGCGGGCGGCGAATTCGTGACTGAAAAAGGCACGGATCCAGGGATCGACCCGCACATCGGAGTACTGGCCTTCAATCTTGAGCGGCCAGTCCCCCGCCGCAGTCGCGCGGGCGCTCAGGTGCAGGGTACCGGCGGGACCATGGTCTTCTCCTTCCAGCCGCAGTTGTTGGTGCTCACCTTCGATCACGCCATTCAACTCCCCCAGCGGCGTGCCTCCCACACTCAGGCTACGGATGTGCCAGGTGCCGTGTAGCTCGAAGGAGTCCGGTGTGCCTTGCCCATGCGCCTCAAAGCTGAGACGACCATCGAGCGCAGCTTTGGGAAGCATTTCGGGTGCAGCCAACGTCAGGTGGGCGATCTCAGCCGGGCGGATGTCGAAGCCCTGCAATTGACCCGAGGCGAAACGGCGCCCCGGGTCCAGAGTGAAGTCGCCACTGAGGCGTCCGTGCCCCTTGGTCAATTGCATGCCTTCCAGTTTCCAGACCGTTTGCACAATGCGCAGTTGCGCCGTAAGAGAATCAAAGGGCTCCTCAGCGATGGCGCCGTCGTCGATCCGCAACACCCCGCTGCCCGTCAGGCTGGAGGCTGTGCCCTCCACATTGACGCGGCCACTGACGAGGCCACGGACAGGGAAGTTGGCGTTGAGCGCGGCCTTCAGACCCTCGAGGGGCGTGCGCTCGGCCTGCGCGGAGAGCCGCAGATGGGAATCAGGTGCTACCCGCCAGTCCTTGAGCTCCACGGAAGCGCTGAGATCGAGCGAGCTTTTTTCGCGCTCGATTCGCCCAGAGGAAATCTGCAGGGAGCCGGGGCTGAGCGCGATGGTGGTGGTGAGCCTGTCCCAAGTCCAGCCGTGATACTGGAAGCGGCCCGTCTGCAGCCGGCCTTCCAGAGAGGGTTGGGTGTAAGTACCCGCGAGGCGTCCGGAAAATTCCACGGGAGACTCAATGACCAGGGGAATGCCTTCGGAGGTCGTCGCCAGCGACTGCAAGAGAGGCCGCCATTCTTCAAAGTCGGTGGTGACGAGCCTGAGGGAGAGGGGCAGCGATGAGCGGGAGGGCTCTGCGCGCCCGATGAGAGCCCCCTGCGCGGAAAGCGTGGAATGTGGTGTTTGAAACTGGGCCTGGGCGAGTTCGAGAGTCCAGCCACGTTCATCCTGCAGCGTTCCGCGCGCGAAGCCATTTATGGGAAGCAGATTGCGGGGCGCGCTGGCCGGGGCGTGGAAAGTGAGGTCAAAGGTTGCCTTCAACCTTTCCAACCAACCGGACCAGGTGGCGCTCAGGGTGCCATCGATGGCCCCGATAGGATGTATGGAATTCGTCAGGAGACGCGCCGGAGGCACGGCGCGCAGCGCGTCTTCCAGCCGCAATTGGTGCAGTTGCGCACTCAAGTGGAAACTCGCCGGTGAAACCGCCAGGTTCGCCTGGAGTGTCCCCTGCGCGGCGCCTCCCCAAGCGGAGAGAGTGAGGTTTGTCAGATTGAGCTGCGAATTCTCGAAAGTATAATCAGTTCTGGCCTCCAATGGCCCGGGAATGAGCAGGGGCGAGAGGACTGTCACTTGGCGTGCCTTCGCGCGCCCCTGCGCATAAAACTTACCGCGACGGTAAATCGCTTGCCCTTCGATCTGGATAGTGCCCGTGTGCAGGTCTCGTACTGCAAAAACCCGGGCCAGCGTGGGAAGATCTCCGGACACCTGGAAAGAGGCGTAGGCTTCCGGGATGAGGAGGGGGCGAAGTGCGAACGACCCCCCGCCCGTAATGCCCTGGGCTTGCCACGCGAAAGAGGAAACCGCCAGGCCGTCATGCGATATCTCAAAGCGGCTGTTGAAGGTGATGGGCGGCAGCGACCAGCGCCGGGAACGAAGCATGGCGCCGGAGGAAGACAATGTCCCGGTGTAGCGCCCCCGGGTCATGCGGAGGAGAATCGCTAATTCGCTGGCGTCCATTGCAAACGGCTCCTCCTGGTTGTTCCAAGAGAAGGCGGAGTGAGAGACGGCCAGGCGTCCGATGGAGAGATCCATCAAGTCCACCAGGCTCTGTTGTGCGGAGGGTAGCTGCTTCGGACCCGGCAGATTGGTGGAACCGTCGGGAGCGGTCTGGAGGTGCAGGCGTAGCTCGTCGATGTCCAGGCTGCGGAGGCGGAGGCGATGGCGCAGAAGCGGCCCCGGGTTCAGGCGGGCCGCGACGTTGCGCGCTGAAATCAGGGGTGGTTCGCCGGCGGGCTCCGAGCCGTGGATCACCAGCTTTCCGAGCGTAAGTTGAAAAAGCCACGGCCGGAAGCGAAACCCCGCCATTTCCACGCGCCCGCCGGTCAGGTCCTCCAGGCCGGTGATCACGCGTCCCTCGAGCCAATGCTGGAACCAGCTGCTCTCCATGACGATGAGGGCCCCCAGCAGCAAAGCCAACAGGCTTTCCACAACGTAGCGCGCGAGGCGCAGCGATTTAGGCAATTTCCAGCGCGTATACAACCTGCCTTCCAGGGTTTCAGAAAGAATGAATGCTGACGCGGTTGCTGGGCTTCAGCTCCTCAATCCACTGATCGAGTAATTCGTTGATGTGCTTCTGAGTCAGGACTTCGCGAATTTGATTTTCGACTTCCGGCAAGGGGGGAGCAGCGGCCCCCGGGTTTTTCCTCTGGAATTCCGGGATAAAAGTCTGACGGTAATATTCGGCCACCTCGTCATCAGGAGGCGAGGCGGCAGGACGCAGGCGTTGATCGATCAGCCGCAGCATGAGGTTTTGTTTTGCAATCCGCGCGACGATGTCGGCCTCGGTCATGCCCAGTTCCCGGACGGCAACTTGAAAGCCTTCCGGGCCGGGGAATCCCTTGCGCAGTGCGGCCAGACGCTCCACCGCAGCCTTTTCACACTCCGCCTTGTCAGCCGGCGCGGGGTCTTCCTCGCGGCTTATGAGTATCTGATAGGTAAGGCGTTCACGGGCGCTCGCGAGGGCTCGGGCGTCCGGCGGAGGCGGAGGCCATTGGGCGTCAAGAAAGCGCTCGAAACGATACTCGTGCTCCACGTCACTGGCCGTGATGGCCGCGCGGTCAACGGATGCGACCACGCGGTCCAGGATATTCGCAGCGGGATAGACCGTGCCGCCGGCCGCGATACCGGCCGCCAATGCCACAAGGATCAGAAGCTTTGGCCGATGCTGATGAAAAACTGTACGTTCGATAATCGTTGCACCTCGATGTGTTGCACGCCGTTCGGATAGGTGATCACGTTGTACCGTGGAGGATTCAGATTGTAACCCACGTCGAAACGGATAGGTCCCACCGGGGTTTTGTAGCGAAGCCCTATCCCTACTGCGTGGGAGGTGTAATCAAAATCCGCAGGTGAGTCCTGTTTGATTTTCAGCAGCCGCATCCTGCGGATGGTGGAATAATCGTTGCCGGCGTCTTCAAAGAAGGTGAAGCCCAGACGGCGTTGCGCAGACGAAAGGCGCAACTCGAGGGAGTTGAGGAAGAAGGCATTTCCGCCGATCGGGTAGCCGGTCTCCGGATCGCGCGGTCCGGCCTGGTTGATGGAGAAGCCCCGATGGGACTCGCTTCCGCCCAGGAAGAAGCGTTCCGGCAACGGGATTTCGTGAGTATAAATGATCTGGCCCGGCTGCCCGTTGCTGGCAGCGACGGTGATCGAGTACGGACCTCCGTAAGGCGTCTCCACGCCCAACTTGGTCTGGCGCGCGAAGACGAGGTGCGACCCTAACGAATAGTATGTGGAATTCTGGCAGGTGAACCGCAGAAAGTTTGCTTGGGACCCGAAGTCGTGCCACGAAACGCCCGCGTCCAGAAGTGAATAGGATCCCCTGGTGGCGTCCGCGGGGTCGTCGCGGTGGTCGTTGAGGTAGCTCCCACCCAGCATGCCCACACGCGCCGGCGCGCTGAGCAGGAACTTCTCTTCGCCGGATATCTTGGAGGAGATGTCGAGCGCTCTCACACGGCGGAAGCTGTAACGTGCGATGAGCAGCGCGGAAGGGCTGAAGCGCTTCTCCACACTCACCGAGGCTTCTTTGCGGTCGGCGGTGAACGTCAGCACGTCGCGGCTGCGGTCCACCAGGCCGTTGATACGCAGGCTGAGATCCCTCCGATTCAGCAGACGCGGGATAAGGTAGGTCATGCTTGCACCCGTGTCGAGATTGGAGAGGCGCCCGCCCATGCTGAACGTCTGATCCCGGCCCCCCACATCCAGCCGCGTGAGGTCGAGGGAAAGTCGCGGGCTGGCTTTGAACTGCCCCTGCGGTTGGTTGCTGCCCAAACGCTGAACTTCCAGGCCGCCCCCATAACCCAAAGTCCAACGGCGGGCTTCCTCAACCCCCACCAGCACCGTCTTGGTCGTGTCGGAATTCGATCCCTCCTGGGGAGTAATTTGCACCTGGTTGAAAATGCCCAGCTCGTAAAGGCGGCGTTGCGAGTCAAGCAATACGGTCTGGCTTATCGGTTCACCGTCATGAAACATCAGCTCGCGATTCACAATGCCCGCGCGAGTGTGTTCGTTGCCGAGCACCACGATGCGCTGAATGCGCTCCTGGGTCCCGGGCGCGATACGAAACTCGAGGTTCACCTGCGCGGCGGACTCCAAGGGTGTGGTCTGCCAGCTCACGGTTGCGCGCGCATAGCCGTGGTCAGCCAGGTAATCGAGAATCATGTCGTGGTCAGTGCGCACGCGGTTCTGCGAGTAAGGCTGCGCCGGCCGGCAGAGGAGAGAGGGCCAGAGGGCCTTTTGGGTGGCGAGGTTGATGCCTGCGAAAGTCAGGTTGCGAACCGTGGTGCGCGCGCCCTCTTGGATCTCGAAGGTGACGTGCCGGCGGCCCGGGATGTTGTTGAAACGGTCGTCGATGGCAGCGGTGACGTGCGCGTTCAGGAATCCCCTCGACTGGTAGAGGGCCAGGAGCATAGCGGCCTTGTGCTCCACGAGGTCGCGGCTGAAAGTGGGCGCGGGCCGGAATAATCCCTCGGCGGGTGGGGAAATCACCGCCAGCAGTTCTGCCGCGGGGACAGCATGGTTTCCCTTGAAACCGTAGCCCGCAAAGTCCCCGCGCCGCCCCCGGTCGACATGGAAGAGGATCTCGACGAGCGTTTGCGGTGTGGTGCGTGGCACGCGGCTGGCTTTGACGGAGACGGAGAAATAGCCCTGCTGCTGGAAGTGACCTTCGAGTAGTTTCTCGCTGCGAGCCAGAGCTTGATCGTCAATGACCCCGTCGCGAAAGAAGGGCAGGAGGCTGCGGAGCCGCGCGGAGGATATCGACGCGCCTTCGACGCGCCCGCGGATCAGGGGCCCGCTGTTGACGCTGATGGTGAGTTTCTCGGTGCTGCTCTTGGCATCGAATGTCCGTTGCGGTACGCTGAGGTTGACTTGCAGGTACCCTCGAGCCACGTAAAACTGGTGGAGGCGGAAGATCCCGCGCTCGACTCGCGCCGCGGTCAGATGCATGCCGGGGTGCCAACTGGCGATTTTCAGCAGGCGCCGCGCGGGAAAGGCTGCGTCGCCATGGAATTCGATGGTGCTTACGCGGGCGGACGCGCCAGGTTCGAGGGAGAAGAGCAGGTTCGCTTCCTGCGTGTCAGGGTCGCGGTTGATTTCGTGACTGATCCGGGACTGGTAGTAGCCATTGGCCACGAGCAGGTCGGTCAGATGTTGGTGCGCCGCGCTGACGTCTTCATCGGTAAGCGGCTGACCCAGGCGCAAACGTGAGGCGGTAACCAGCGCCTTCGCTTCGATGGGCCCGGGGTTGCCTTGCGCGGTCACGATCCCAATGAAATACTGCGCGCGTGCCACAAAGGTCAGGGCAACCCCCTTTGCTTGCGGGTTGCCTTCGGCGCGCAATTCGGTGAAACGGCCGGTAACGTAAAGCCGCTTCAGGCTTTCGGAGATTTGGGTGGGGTCGAGGGGTTCGCCGATGTGTTGCGTGATGGCGCCCGGGAAATCCTGGAGGGTGAGGTGAGCGTCGCATTCCAGTTGCAGACTCAAGACCGGTTGGCCCCAAAGGGAGGGCGAGGTTTGGGCAAGGGCCGGCACCTGGCAGAAGCCGAGGATTAGCCCCAGAAGGAAAAGGATGGGATTCGCCCTGCCCGCGACGAGTGTGTGCCCCGCACGCTGCCAAAGGAGGCGTGTGGTGATCCTAAACCGCAAGCTTGTGGCTCGGTTGTGGTGCTGCACCCAGAAGTTTACCCGTTATCCCGACGTCAGCGCCCTTCAAAACTGCATAAGCATTGTACTTCCAAATGATAGCGCGAAGAGGCAAAGAAGCGCAGTAAAAGGTTTGAATTTGCGCTGGCTTCCACGCGCCCTCGATGAGTCGCCGGGGCAAGCCCGGCGCCTGGGGGGGGCCGTCAAGCCACGGCTCTAGCGGGGTCGAACAGAAGCGCGCAGCCGGGGAGAGAGGCCGTCTCAGGATGTGTGTGCGGGGCGCACCAAGTCGCCGAGCAGGTCGGCGAGCAGGTTCCCCTGAGGATATCCCTGGCCGAGGTGCTGGCGGAAGCCCTCCCCCCACTTGAAGCCGGCGAGTTCGCCGGCCCCTGCGGCCATCTGCCGCAACGGCTCGTGGAGCTCCGGAACGGACTGCTGAAATTGCACCCAGGCTTGCTGGCTTTCGTGGCAAGCCAGCATTTTTTCCTTGCGCTCAAGTGTGGCGCCAATGTCCACAACGAGGTTCGGAAAAGTCTTTTTGCCCAGGATGTCGCGGCCGCCGAAGGGCTGCGCGTAGTAGAGGTGTGGGATGGCGCGAGTAGCTTTGGCGGGGGACCGAGCGCCCGTGCGGAAGTTTGGCGCCGAGAGCCCAAAACACGCCGTCTGGCCAAGGCGGCTGGTGGTCTCGTGATCCACCATATAGTCCTGGGGCGAATGGGTAAGCACTAGCGCGGGATCAACGCACCTCATAAGCTCCATCACCTTGCGCAGCGTGGGGCCATTGTAAAACACCAGGAGGTCGCGCTCTTCGAGGCAGGTGTATTCCGCCTGCAACATCGCCGCGGCGCGGCGCGCTTCCTGGCGGCGAAGGCGCGTGATTTTCGCGGGAGGCAGGAGGGTGCTGCCACAGTCACCTGCCGTCAGGGTGGCGATGTGGATGGAAGCGCCGCGGTCGGCGAGATGCGCCAAAGTTCCCGCGCAGAGAAATTCCGCGTCATCCGGATGAGCAAAAAGTGCTAGCACGCGGATTGAGGGTGGCATGCGTTTTCCTGAACATGGCATTTACTCGGGACTGGGGTTGGAGAGTCACACCGGCTAGGGCGCCGGTTTGAACTCGGCCGTCAGCCGCAATTTGCCCCATTCCACACTGATCACGCCCGTCCCGTTCCGGTCGCTGAGCTTGATGGTTACGGTTTCGACGGAATCCTGCGCGGGCGTGAATGTCATCGATGTTTCTGCAATCTTGGCGCCGGCTTCGTACTGGTTCCAGGGCTTGCTCGACACCACCAGGGACCACTTACCCGGACCGTCGAAGCGGGCGAGCAGGATATGTTTGCCCTTGGGAACTTTGGTGCCGCCGACGTCGAAATCCCGGTCGGATTCCAGTGTTGTGGAGGCGTCCGAACCCAGACGCCACACTTGTCCGGGCTTGATGAGGCCGAGCGGGTCCCGGCCCTTGAGGGCGGGGCGGCCGTAATCGATCGTCACCTGCGCGCCAGCGATCGTGGCCGTGGCGGTGCCGCGGTCATTCCCGTGCGCGAGGGTGGTTTGAGTCAGCAGCGCGGCTGCGGCGAGAACAGCAAATCCCAAGACGATTCGGCTGATACGTTGCATGTTTGGATTTCTCCTTTAGCGAAAGTTCTCCGGCCTGGTGCGGAGCGGCGGGGTCGCGGCCTCAGTTCTCCTTTAAGAGTTCCATGATCGCCCGCCGTAAGTCGTCGGGTTGTGTGTACCCGATCCAGTGTGCTCTGACCATTCCTTTCCGATCAATCAAAAACAGGGTAGGGAAGATCGAGATACCGCCGTAGGCATGATCGCTCTCCTTCGTCCAGTGAACCACGGGGTACTCGATGTGGTGTTCTTGAACATAGTGCTGCCGCATGGCGTCATCATAAGGCAAGTCAAGCGCCTTGTCCGCGTTGGCCGCGACCACGGCCAGCCCCCGCGCCTGGAGGTCATGCTCGAGCGCCGCCAGCGCAGGCGTTTCCTGCATGCAGGGTGGACATCCTGTGAACCAGACCTCCAGCAGGACAACCTTACCGAGCAGGCCACCGAGGCGGACCACGCCGCCGCCCAGGCGCTCCAGCGTGACGTCGGGCGCGGGCTTGCCCTCCCAGCCCCCGATCTGGCGGGCCAAGGTCTGGCCGAACTTCGGGTCGGCCTTGATATTCTCCACATCCACGTGCGTGATTTCGCCGGTCTTGGGATCGCGCGTAAGAAAGCGCGGCACGCGTGGGTCCGATTCCATCACGCGCAGCAACACATCGGCGGCTGCGGGCGAGCGCAGATCGAACTGTTCGGCAATAATCTTGAGACGCGGCGGCGAACCCGTTTTTTCCTGAAAACTCGCGACGAAAAGCGGGATGCGGAAGAAAGCATTGTAGAGTTTGTCGAGGGCCTGGCGTTCGTCGGGCTGTGTAAAAACATGATTATAGAGGTCAGTCACGATCAGCGGATGGCCCGGTTGGAGGTGTTCGCGAATGTAATCCAGTACCCGGGTCTCAGCGCTGGATTGGGCTGACCCAGCCGCCGGGCTCCCGCAGAGGAGGGTAGCCAGAAGCAAGCCACGGCAAGCGCAGGCCTTCATCGCACGCCTCTCTTCACAGTGGCGTTTGCGTCCTCCGCCCGGCTGAACGCTTTCCAGTGGAATTCCAGTGAGTAAGGCAAGTACTGGCCGAGGTAGCTCCAACCGTGGTTACCCGGCCGCAGAACGAAGTTATGCGGGAAACCTTTGGCCGTGAGGATTTGATCCAGCAGTTTGGCACCTTCTTCAAAACCGTATCGGTCCTGATCGCCGCAGTCAAAATAGAGTTTCAATTGGGAGAAACGCTCCGGATGTTCGGCCAGCGTGAGCGGGTTGTTCGCGTCAAAGTAAGCTTCGTTGAGTGGCGCTCCGAAGGATTCTTGCAGCACGCGTGCATAAAATCCCCAACGGCCCTCGGTGGGGAGGGGGTTGGGGAATTTTGCGATCAGCGCCGCGCTGTGGGCGCTGGCAGAGCCGAAAGTGTCCGGATGCTCCATGGCCAG
>PMYF01000389.1 GCA_003171295.1 Acidobacteriota bacterium
CGGTCCTGGTATTTGATCAGGAAGACCCGCACCTTGTCACGCGGCTGGAGCATGAAGTAGGGTACGCGCGCGGCGGTGTCGACCGCGAAATTGGGATAGCGGTCAAAGCGCTGGGCCATCTCATTCACGTCTGCTTCCATGCTGCCCAGGTGCGCGCCGACCACTCGCAGCTTCGGGTTCTCTGCCACGAGATGGTCCCGAGCCGCGAGAATGGCGGCCTTGGAAGGCCACTCGGGATGCGCGTAGGCGTACTCCTACGGGTTCTGCTGGTAGTATTCGTAGTCGGGGCTGGCGGGGTTGGGGGGCTGCCAGCAAGAATCAGGCTCCCCGATGTGCGCGACCACCGTCCGATGGTGGGCGGCAATGTCCTTATAGATGGGCTCGAAGGCTGGGTCGTCGGGCAGCACATATTTCCCCGCTTTCGATTTCATCTCCATGCCCATGACCTTGTAGATTTTCACCGCGATGGCTCCCGCCGCGAAGTCGCCATCGAGCTGGCGGATCGTGCGCTGGGCAAATCCCGCCTCTTCGAATTCGTAAGGGCTGAAGGTCGTACAAAAAACGGCCCGTCCTCCCGTGCTGTGGACGACCTTGAGCACGTCACCGCGCTGCGGTTCCAGGCCCTTCAGGTAGGGATCACGATCGTCTATCACGCAGATGTCAAGGATGCGCAGGTTCAGGCGCTGCATGAGGTCGCCAAACGCCGGATCGTCCTTGTTAAGGTGCGCGTGCGCATCTATCGGCACGAGGGCTGAAAAACCCGCGAAATCGGCGTCCAACGTCCGGCCGGGTCTTGCTTCGGACTGCGAACTTGTGTTCAGAGAATTGGCGAGCACTACAAGGACTACCAGCGCAGCCACAGCCAATGAGCTTACCGTCAGTTTCCAGCTTGGGAATTTCACTACGTTCCTCCTGTCGCGATGTTTACAAGGTTGCACTCCGTCAGACTTTTACCATAAATTCTCATCAAACACCTGATAGGTTTTCCTCTCGGTCGCGGATGACGCCGGCAACGGATCGCCCGGCAGAGCATCTGCTTCCTGGCTGGCTTTGAACTTCAGGACAAGGTCCTTGGCGGCCAGTTTCCGTCGGACCCGCAACCAACCGGAGATCCTGGGCGGCGCCGGCAGTCCGGCCGGGAGGTGAAGCATGAATTCCAACCGCTGGCTACCCGCGCCCAAGTCGGTCCCGTGCCAATACCAGAGACCTAGGCTGCTTTTGCGGGTTGTAAGTGAAACTGGCTTCGCGTTGACCCGCAATTCCGCTCGCACCTCGCTCAGGGGTTGGGCAGGCTGCAATAACAAACCAAAAGTCGCGGCGTGAGAATCCGCGGGGATCTGAACAGTGAGTGAGACCCTCGCGTCCTCCCCCTTGTCGTCCGCGTGCATGATTTGAATTGAGGGCTGCGAAAAGGCGGCCCCCTCACGGTTTTCTCCCCCGAAACGCACCAGAAATGTCCCGTCGTGGGCGAGTGAGTCCACAGGAATCGCCTTCCCGTCAATCTCTAGGGTTTCGATGGCCTTCGCGTCTGGCAGGCGCACGGGTGTGGACGTTCCCGGTGCGCCGAACACCGTGAACTGTGCTTCCCCGGGGCCCGAAGTGCGGACCGTATAGCGAACTCCCTCCACGCGTCCAGCGTGGGCGCTGGCGGGCCGAAGCTCGATGACGCGCTGCTCATATCCATCCAGCATCGCCGGCAAGGCATCTCCGGCATGGAAATCGTCGGGGAGCACCTCGCGGAACGGGAAAATGGTTTCCGCTTTGAGCGCCTGGCCAACAAAAACGAACCCGTTTTCCGGTGTGAGCGGGAGATTTACCCGCGTGGGCTGCAGCGAGGGATTGCGCAGAACCACGATCGTTTTTGTCTCGGAAGCGTGGACCAATCCATACGCTTCACCCTGCACGGGATCACCCAGGACCCAGGTGCCGTTGTTCAGCAACGTACGGGCATTCGCCTTCGCGTACTGCAGGGACTTCCCGAGCACTTCCCATTCCTGGGGTTTCAAAAGCGACGGCGTGAGGTAGAGATCCTGGCGCATCATGCCGGACCCCACGGAACCTATCACTGCGTCTTGCCAATCCTCCAACGGTTCGTTCTCCCCTCCCAGCAGGTTGTAGGTGCCCTTGATGATTCCTTCCCCGTCGAGTGACGACATGGGGAACTGCAGGTGCCTCGTCGCGTAGTTGCGGTAAAGCACCGAATCGTTGTAGCTCATGGCGCTCTGGCGGGCGCTGAAGGAGGGAACCGCGTCCAGATACGCGAAGTCCTCACCGCCGTAATCCACCGTGTCGGCGTAGCGCAGCCACCAGGGGCTGAGCCATGGTCCGGTGGCGAGCCCGATGAATGCCTGGGGGTTCGCCGCGTGCAGCGATCTCACCAGATCAATGACGCTCCGCACGTAGGCTTCCCGCGAATATATACCCACCGGATGCCCATGATCGGGTGCGCTGCACGCGAAAGGAATCCCGTCGAGCTTGAAGTAATTCACTCCGTAGTCCCGGATCATCCCCAGCATGGAATCGCGCAGGTAGGCGCTATAGTTCTTTCCCGCCAAACAGAAATATTCGCCGTTGGAATTCACTTCCATGCCCAGGCGCCTGCCCGCCGCAATGCGCACCGCACGGTCCGTGGCGGGGGCGCCGCCGTAGCCTCCCAAGGGACCGAACCAGATTCCCAGCTTGCTGTGGTGGCTTTCGAGGGCCGCCACAAGGTCGTGGAACCCGCCCGGGAAGCGCTGCGCATCGATTCGCCAGAGATTCTTCGGGTCGTCCCAGCCATCATCCAGAACAAAGCTGTCGAGCTGCAGGGAATACTTGCGGTTTTCTTCCAGGGTGGGAATCCGCTCTAGGACCTTTTCGGAGTTCATCACCGTTCCCTGCAAGTCATACCAGGTGTTGAAGAGGATGAACAGGCGGGGAGGCGTCATTCGAATGCGCTGCGTGTACTCCATGAACGCCGCATGGGCGTTCCGCGCGGGTGCGACTCCCAACACTACCGGTTCGCTCGTAAACCCTTCCGGGGGAATATTCAACCCGACGATCGATCCCAACTTCACGTCCCCACTCTGGACGGTATTGAGGCTGGAAGGATATTCCAAGCCCAGGAAAAGGTCGTCGGAAAGCAGCGGTTGCCCCAGGCCGCCCAGCCGAAAGGGCGAGGGCGACCAGTGATTCACATGCGGCCACACCGCATGGAGGAAGATCGTTCCTTTTCCCGTGACCTTTAACTGGATCCCCTGGCGAGTGTAGAAATCACCTGGGTTCAATTCATAGACGGCGGTGACTTCCAATCCTGTGGAGTCAGAAATGGGATGGCGCGGCTCAAAGTGAATGAGGATTTTCCGGCCCCCCTGCGTGGTGTCGGCGGTCTCCAGGCTGGAAACCTTGAGATCGCGAGAGACAATCGGCAGCGGGTTCTCGGAGTCGCGATTCAACTGGCCGAAGACGAGATCGATTTCGAACTCATCGCCGCGCAGGGTGTAAGTCCGATGAGAAAGCCGGTTCGTGAATTGTTCGGAACTCAGGGTTCCGTTCGTGATCTGCAACACGCGCTCCAGGTAATCGTTCGAAAGCGTGATGCGGTCTCCCTGCCGCGCGACCTGCACGGGGCCCTGCCCGGCGGCGGCTGGAGATAAGAATAGCAGCCCGAAACTGACGGCCACCATCATGTAGCGAAAGGTTTTCATGGATAACCTACCCCGGCCTTCTTTGCCGGCGCGGCCCGATTCGTGACACGCGAGCGGGAAGGAGTGCGCGCAAAGGAGAGAGCCGACATGGCAAGAAAAGGCGGCAAGAGGGATGCGCCCGGGGGCGCACTTCCTTGGAAAGACGCCCCCGGGCGTGGAGAGAAACGTTCCGGCTTAGTAAATCAACTTCAAGCCGAACTGGATGTTGCGCGGCGTACTGACCTGGCCGTTCCACATGCCAAAGCTCGGGCTCGCAACGTCGTTGGTGAACGCCAGCGTGCCTTCACATTGGCTCGTGCAGTCGTAAACGTGCCAGTTCCAGGCATTGAAGAGCTCTGCCCGGAACTGGATACCCACGCGCTCGGTTAGCTTGGTGTTCTTCACCAGGCTTAGGTCCTCGTTGTGGTAGCCGAACCCGCGCAGGTTCGACATGCGAGGGCCTTGGCCGGCATAGAAGTTGAAGCTGTCGGCGTTCTCGAAGGCGTTCACGTTAAGAAGCGGCTTGCTGGGATCGAAATTGCCCTTCGATTGCGCCCAGGGACTGGCGCCCGGCAAAATCGCCGGGAGGCAGCCCTCCGCGAACTGGCTCGGGATGTTGCAGGTGCCAGAACGGAAAAACAGCGGGGTGCCGGCGGTAAGGCGGGCAATTGTGGAAATCTGCCACCCGCCCACTGCCTTGTTCAAGACTCCGGCGTGGTCCAGGAACCGCTTTCCCCGGCCGACGGGGAGTTCGTAGGTCAGCGCCAGGGAAAGGAGCTGCGGGACATCATCCTGGGAGAGCCCCTTGTTGCGTTCCCGCTGGAAAGGCGAGATCACGCCGTGCGCGCCACTCCACGATAGACTCTCGGTCTGCACATTGTCCGTGTTCGTGAGAAGCCTGGAGAACGTGTAAGCGCTCAGCAGCCAGATGCCGTGTGAGAAACGGTTTTCCGCCTTCACCTGAAAGGAGTGGTAGGTGGAGCTGCCGGCGTTCTCGTTCTGACCGAAGAGCGAGCTGCAATACTGTGGATAAGGTAGGAGCGCCTGGGCCACGTACGCCGTACATTGGGATTCACCCGCCCAGTTAGCGTAAGGCGCGGACACGTTATCCTGCGCGGCCTGCCCTGGCGTGAAGGTGTCGAAGAGCTGCTGCCCCCGGGAAAGCAGACTGGGGTCAAGGGCGTTCAGCGGCGCCACTTGGGAGAGCAGTCGCGTACCCTTGTTCCCGACGTAGGAGGCGTTAACATAGAAGTTGCTGGTGAACTGATGCTCCACGGTCAGGTTCCACTGCTGCGCATAAGGCAGGCGGTTGGCGTCGAAGGGGCGATAGTTGATGCTGCCGCTGCCGTTGTCCGCGGAGGCGTCGATGAAAGGCGGGCTCGGGAAATTCTGCGGGAACCCCTGATCAAGCAGGAACGCCGCCTGCAGGCCACCCAGCGAGCTTGAGAAAGCCGGATTGGCACTGAAGCCATCCTGTGAAACTCCGCCGTTCCATCCCGGATAATAGGCGTTGGCATAGAAAATCCCGTAGCCCGTGCGCAGGACCGTCTTGTTTGTGAGGCTGTACGCGAGGCCCAGGCGCGGCGCCACGCCTTTGAACCAGGTGTTTTCCGGATGCTTGCTTCCAAAACTCGCCGAGCCCCACTTGGTTCCGGCAAAAGCCAGCGAGCCGAGACGCCCGGCTTCGGGGTTCGTGCCGAGGGGATCGAAGAATGAGAGGTTGTCAAATTTCTCGGTGGCCGGCGTGGAAACGTCCCAGCGGATGCCGTAGTTGACACTTAGTTTCGAGGTGACTTTGTAAGTGTCCCCGGCGTAAAGGCTCCACTGGCTGCCGCGCGGGTACTGGCTGGTCACGGTCTGAAAACCCGCAGTGGCATAGTCCACCTGGCCCAAGAGGAAGCTGGCAATGGAATTGCCGCTGGTGATTCCGCTCAGGCCGGTTTCACCGGTGGCAAAATCAAAGGTGCCGGATTCATTGAGGGGTCCGGTGTTGTTGTATCCCATCTTGCGGATCTCACCCCCGAACTTCAGGGTGTGCTTGCCGTGCACCCAAGTGAGCAGGTCGTTCAGCACTTCCTCTGGCCTTTGTTCCTTCGCATCGCCGGTGCAGCCAAACTGGAGAAATCCCCCCAAGCTGATGATGGGCGGCAGGTCGTGACTGGCCACACCCGCAATCTGTGGGACCTTACTGGCGTAAGGCTTGTCCAGGCAGGTGGCAATGATGTTTTCAGTGTTGTAGCCAAGGTTCAGATTGTTCAGCAGCGTGGGAGCGAAGGTATGATCCCAACTGCCCCGGTCGAGGAACCCGTAGTTGACACCATAGGGCTGCTCGGTGGCGAGGGGCTTGGGCAGCCGGGAAGCGGATGAACCTGCTGAACCATGATAATGCACGGTGGCGGTGAAGTGGTCCCTTTCGCCCAGATAGTGGTCCACGCGCGTGTCCAACAGGCTGGAGTCAGCAAACACCGTGTTGGGGACCGGCACCGGCACCACGTAGTTATTTAGCGGTCCTGAGAACGTGGGCGTGGGCAGGAATTGGAACCACTGCTTGGCCAGCGAATTCGCCAGGCGGGGGTCCGTGGCGCAGATCACGTTCGGCTGGCCGCCATCACAACCCATGAACTGGTCACGTAAATAGGGCAGGTTCGCGGGCCCGACGGCCTGGCCGGGATTGTAGGCCGGATTGGCACGCGTAGTCGCGGGATCGTAAACAGGAATCAGGTTGCCGGTGCTGTCTGCCCAATCACTGAAATCTCCCTGGCGTTCCTTCGCGGAGGGAACGCTTATAACGGGCGTGCTGGCACCTCCGCGAATGTGGAAGATCTCGTAGCTCGCAAAGAAATAAGTCTTCTTGCGCCCGCTCCAGGCGAGGCCGGGAATTTTGACCGGGCCTCCGATTGTTCCTCCAAAATCGTTCTCGATGTCAGGAGAACGGTTGGGCACTCCGAACTGCCGCGCGTTCAGGGCGGCGTTGCGGGCGAACTCGTAAGCCACCCCGTGGAACTCACTGCTCCCTGACTTGGTCACCGCCGTAATGACCCCCGAGGACGTGCTGCCGTATTGCGGTTCGTAGTTGGAGGTTAGCACGCTGATCTCGCTAATGGAATCGGGCGACATGGGGTGGTCCGTGTAAGCTTCCGTCATGCCGCTCTGGCTGTTCATGGAATCCTGCATGGTGACGCCGTCAATCGTCGCCTCGTCGCCGGATTGCTGGCCACCATTGATGCGCGCGTCGTAAGCGCTATTGCCGGTTCCGGTGTTCACCCCGGGCATCAGGACGGCGAATTGCGCGGCGGAACGGATGTTCCCCGACAGCAAGAGGGGAAGATCGCGGATGGCCTCGGGTGTGACGCCCTCCGCCAGTTGAGCATTCTCATAATTGAGAGGCGAAGCATTGGAGGAGACCGTCACGGTCTGGAATGCCTGACCCACCTGCAGCGCAACATCCAGGCGGGCCTGTTCATTGATGCGCAACACGATTCCATGTTGCACGAAGTCCTTGAACCCCGGCGCTTGCACCGTCAGTTCAAAGCCGCCGGCAACGAGATTGGGAAACGAGTACAGCCCATCGGCGCCCGCGGCGGTCGTCGCGGTCGTGTTTGTACTCAGCGCTCGCAGGGTGAGTTTGGCTCCAGGAATCGCTGCACCCGACGGGTCCGTGATCATGCCACTGATGGTGGCGTTAAGACTTTGGGCACGCATCTGCCCTGGCAGAAGAAGTAGCAGCACTGACGCCACTACGACGAGACAAAGCAACCATCTTCTCATTTCTTTATCTCCTTTCGCGCGCCTCCCCTTCGGGAGCCTGCAAAGTTGGTTTTCAAGTGGGGAGCAGCCTCTGGCGGCCAATACAGGAGCTCAGCGGAACTGGCAGCTTTGGCGGCTGCCTCATCTCCTGGGAATCCATCAGCCTCAAACACCAACCCTAATTTCGCCAGTCGTGGCGCGCTTCCCCCTGTAAAAGGAACAACGCCCCTCAGACCCACGAGTCCCGAGCCAGAACAGGACATCAGCACAGACAATCGACCGATATGCAGCAGCATTCTTGCAAGCGGAATTTCGAATGTCAAGAAAGAATCGAAATAAATCGAAGAGCTTTTCCGATTACGCCTGTTTTTGGATAATGGGAAGGTTAGGCAAAGGCAAGGTTTTTCGCTCGCCGCGCCGCAGGGGGGGTACAACGCGGAGGAACAGCAAGCAGTCCCTAGGAGTCCGTCGGAGTAGTGCTGGCTCAGATGGGCGTTCAGAATCTCATTTCCTTGTTTCCTGGCTGAGTTCTGACAAACGAAGAATGTCATGTTCAGATTCTGATTTACTGAGGGATCCGCAATGGCGAATTCACGGCTTGCTGTACTGCGGTCACCGGCTTTCCTCGCGATCTGTCCAAGCAGGTAGTGTGCCTGCCGGTTCTTTGCGTCTATCTTGATCGCCTGGCGCGCGTCGCGCTTTGCTTCCTCCTCGTACCCTTTCTTCCATTCAGCCCGGGCCAATTCATAGAGCGTGTCGGCGTCCCCCGGATTCAACCGATGCGCCTTCGAAAGAATGCCAATGGCTTCATCATACTTCGACTGTTTGCTCAGCAGTGCTCCCAGGGCGAAGCGCGCCGCGAAGCTTTGGGGATTGACGCGTAACTCGGCCCGGAGATGGTTCTCGGCTTCTGGGTACTTTCCCAGCCTTGCTTCGACTCCCCCGAGGAGGAAGTTGATTTCTGGCCATCGAGGATCGGCTAAATAAACCTCCTGAAACTCTGCCAGTGCTTGTGGAAATTGCTGCAAACCAACATAGGTCTCACCCATCAAAAACCGAACGCGCGGTGAATCCGGTTCATTCATTAGGAGATTCTTAATCACCTCCTGGGCTTCATCCATTTTTCGCAACCGCACAAAGCAGGCTGCCAGGGCATAGAGTACGCCAGGATCCCCTTTGGGTCGCAGGGGAGCCAGGTTCTCGATAGCCTCTTCGTACCGGTCCAACTGCGTATAGCTGAGCCCAAGCAGTTCGCGGGCCTGAGAATTGGTGGGATTGGCTGAGAGATACTTCTGAAGCGGAGCCAGAGCTTTCGAATAATCGGCTTTGCGAAAGTATGCAATGCCGAGGTTCAGGTTGACGCCATAAAGTCCTGGATTAATCCTCAGGGCCGTTTCATATTCCCCGACCGCTGCGTCGAGTTTATTCTCGTGGGCCAATACGACGCCAAGATTGGCATGCCCCTCGGCAGAACGTGGCTCCAATTGGAGGTATTTGCGATAATGATTTTCCGCGCCCTGCAGATCGCCTTTCTCCTGAAGCCCACGAGCCTCGGCAAAGAGGCGCTGCGGATCTTCAGGGGAGGCGTCCAAGGCAAGGCATCTGGCGGCGCAATAGATAATGATTAGCCATTTCGCCGCTCCGCTAAAGCCCCTTCCTTTCGTTCTATGAAGTGTCGTGACTCCCCATCTCATCGCGGTTTATCCGCGTGCAAAGTCACATAAAAGCGTGTTCTTTGCCCGGGAAGGTTCGCAGCCAGCCTCGGAGTCATCCCCTCAATCCTTTGTCGGGTAGGGAGTAAAGAAAAATGCGGGGCCCTGGCCGTCCGGGCCCCGCAAGAAGAACAGTCACTTTAGAAAGTTAGCCTCAAAGCAAACTGCACTATACGAGGCGAATGGGCACTGGTGAGTTGACCAAAACCCCCAGTTCCATATGTTGCGTCTACACCATTGAAGTTAGTGTGATTCCAGGTATTAAACGTTTCGGCGCGGAACTGGAATTTAGCACTCTCTTTAATCCTAAAGTTCTTGAAGAAACCCATATCCCACTTGTTCATTCCGGGACCCCGGATACAATTTGCCGCCGCGTTGCCATAATGTCCAAAAGGTGGGGCGGTAAATGCTGCAGTATTGAACCATTCCTGAACCGTTTTCGGCCCTGGAATGGCAGTCCCCGAAACGGCGTCAGGGCGAGTTGCAAAGCCGGCTGTCGCGGAAGAGTATCCGGGATTCACTGGCAGACCGGACTCTAAGATGACTTGGCAACCTCCCGCGTGCCCAGAGCAGTCAGCGTTAATTCAGCGTTTGGGACCACTGCTCCGCTTGGATCCATAACCGTACCACTGATGGATCCGTTCGCACTCTGAGCCCTTAGTGCTCCCGGAGCGAGAACCATTGCGAGCGACAAAACCAACCCGACCGTGGAAAACCGCCTGGTCATGATATCCTCCTTATTTCTTTTGTAGACCCATTCCGACGCGTGAGGTTGTTCCGCAAAATCCCGACATAAAAGATAGAATCCGATTAGCTCAAGGAAGTAGTGTGTCCTTTCGGCAAGATTGCGTGACTTGAGATGACCGAAGTTGTTAACGTCTGTCTTTTGCAAAACGGGGCAAGAATCCTTCTTTGGGAAGTTGGCCAAGATCCTGCCGCGGGATACGGATGGCGTTCAAAAAAGAACTCAAAACACGCATTGAGATGTTCCCGCGAGAGGTGAATGACCCGGTGGTCTTTCGATGGAAATACAAGGAGAAAGCGCTGTCGCGTCGTGCAGGCTCATTGATATGTTAAATAGGAATCACACTATTAGTTGCGAACGCCAATTCATGACCGGCTGTGAAAGAATTGGGAAAGTCGGTTTCTTTCGTTCATAAGCCACTGAACACACAAGGGGCAAAACTTGAACCGTTTTGCGCAATTAGACGAATGGCACCAAGGCTTACATTTCCTCGACCGTATCTCCAACGCGGATGATCCCTTCCTGAAGGACATCCGCGCGTAGACCGCCGCGGTGCAACAAAGCCGAATTCACGCCCGGTCGGCTAGGGTCCTCCAGGTGCTTGCAGGGTTCGCACAGGCGCATGCCTCGCAGGACTACCTGCCCGACGCGGAAATTGCGATCCACGAGGTGATTGAGTGGCACACCGCATGTCACCACGTTGCGTCGGAAAGCGCCTGGTGCAAGGATAATGCCTGACTCTCTCGCTAGAGCTTCCAAGGTCTCGCTCTCGATGAGAGTGATATGACGACCGGTGCCAGGATTGGAAGACCACGCGCCCCGGCCATGGAAGTATCTGTCTCCCTCGACACCTTTCCCCATCACCACGCGCGCTTCACTCACCGATTGAGTTGGGTCGGCTGCTCCTGGAGCG
>PMYF01000556.1 GCA_003171295.1 Acidobacteriota bacterium
AACCGCAGTACGACGCGCTTACCCCGCATGGAAACTGGAACCTCGAAGTCTCGACAAAACCAGCAGACGCCCCTGAACTTATACATTCCCGGAGCACAATCGTCGAATGCCCGAGGTATAGATACCTTGCACCAGTCATCTGAAGGAAAGTCCGGTGAGAAATAATGCAGCAGTTCACCTTCCTTCCAAGGATCAATTTGAAAGCGCCAGGAACCAGACAAGTCAATTCGCTGGCGGAAATCCAACGCATTCGCGCTCGTATCTTCAGAAGCCTCCGGGCTGCGGCTATCGCCGCTGCTCGAGCCTGACTTCCAAGCTGGAACGCCACCAGCCCGCGCGGCGGTCAGAATGGCACCTGCAGAGGCTCCGATTTCCCTCAAGAATCTTCTTCGGGAATTACGGGTCATCCTCACGTCTAGCATTGTTCCCTCCGCCGGATGCTACGCGAATTGTCCACGCTTTGATTCGAGGCAGACTCCTCCAAAGACTTGGCCCGCTGCCTAAACATTGTGCGCACCGTGGAGAACGCTTTCATCTCTGTCTTCCGGTCCCGGCTCACATAGCCATATGGGCCCACGTCGAAACTGATTTTTTGGAAGTCCAGGGAGGCTGGTGCCCAAGGATGCTTGGCAAAACACCAAAGCGTTGCGCCACACACATACGGCGACGTCATTGCTTCAAACTCCGTCTTGGTGGCCAGCACCTGCGTATCCTCTCCGAGGGGGCCGTTCACACCCTGGACAGAGGGGTACCCAAAGTCCGTAATCACGATTGGCTTATCCGGGTGTCGGGCATGCAGCCGGGCAAGCTCCTCCCGCCACCACTGAGCTGACTTCTCCAGCCAAGACTTATCACCCGACCGGCGGCTCATCCAGGGATACCCGTTCACGCAGATGGCATCGTCAAACTGGAAGTAATTCTTGTTCGTTTCAGTTGACCAGTGATCTGACACGTGTGTCGCCAGGCGCGTTGGATCGAACTGCCGTGCCAATTGAAGCAGGCAGTTATTCGTTTCGTGGATTTCCGGATGTTGTTCCTGAGATTCGTTGCTCACGGACCAAAAGATGATCGAGGGATGGTTGATGTCTCGAAGAATCATCTTGCGCAACTGTCGTTTGGCATTGTCAAGTATGGCAGGCACATCCGACGCGCTCCAACCTCCACCTGAGAAGGGATCATAGTTGGTGCCCACAACACCCCAAGCGCAGAGGGGGATTTCAGAAAGTACCAGCAACCCTATTTCGTCGCACAGGTCCAACTCACCGGGGTGGTGAGGATAATGGCAAAAGCGGACGAAGTTCGATCCCGCCTCTTTGATCGCCAGGAAGTCCTGCCGAGCGGTCTCGAGATCCACTGCCATCCCTGTTCGTGGGGAGTCTTCGTGCCGGTCGAATCCCATCAGAAACAGGGGCTTACCGTTCAGCCACAGCTTCCCATCGCGCGCTTCAATCCGCCGAAATCCAAATTGCGTCACCTGTTGGTCGGCTAGCTTGCCGTCGGAGAGCAAGTCCACACGAGCGCTGTAGAGTGTTGGCTGCTCGGGCGACCAAATCTTCACCTGTGGTAATTCCCCCGCCACTGACAGCTCCGCTTCTTTTCCCGCATCCACTGCCACTGGGCTGGCTTTGAGACTCGCCAAAGTCCGACCTTCACGATCGCGAATTGTCACTTGCAGAGCAAGATTCGCAAGCTGTGCACGTCCGTTCGTAACCGAAGCCGCTAGCGCAAAGTTGCCTTTCTCCATTTCCGGCGTAGCTGAAATACGCACTTGCGTTAGGTGCGCCTGATCGGTTGCCACCAGCCGCACTTCCCGCAGTATCCCCCCTTGTCCCTGCCAGTACTCGGTTGTGGGTAGTTGCCCGGGCCGCAAGATATTGTCCACCCGTACTGCTATTCGGTTCTGTTGACCGAACCGCAGAAACTCATCGACAGCAAACTCAAAAGGTAGAAAGGCATCGCCGTTCTCTCCCGCGAGTTTGCCATTCACCCAGACGGAAGTGTTGTAGTTAACACCCTCGAACCGCAGTACGACGCGCTTACCCCGCATGGAAACTGGAACCTCGAAGTCTCGACAAAACCAGCAGACGCCCCTGAACTTATACATTCCCGGAGCACAATCGTCGAATGCCCGAGGTATAGATACCTTGCACCAGTCTTCTGAAGGAAAGTCCGGCGAGAAATAATGCAGCAGTTCACCTTCCTTCCAAGGATCAATTTGAAAGCGCCAAGGACCGGACAGGTCAATTTCCTGCCGGACACTCGACGCTTCCGCCGACGGCGATCCATGAGTCTCCGCCCCCACAGAATTCCTGCCGGGCGCATCGGGTTTCCCGGCTGGAAAACCGCGAGAAAGACCTGCGCCCATAATCGCGGTAGCAGAGGCACCGAGTTCCTTCAAGAAAATCCGTCGCGTATCACGACCCGTTCGCACATCTGGCATGTGTTTCCTCCTTTGAGACCGAGGTCAACAACGGGCCTTCGCTGTAATACCGTACACCACGAGGCCCTCAGCATATGCTTCCCTGACCTCAATTGAGAATGGGAAATTATACTCCGCGCGGAGTACAAGCCCTCTGACTTTAAGAAGCTGGAGCGCGGAAAATACTATGAGCGGATCAGGGCAAGCTCAAACGTCGTTGTGCTTGATCCTGAGGTGGCAGCGGTGTTCCCCAACTCCACCGCGGTCAACAAAGCGCTCCATTCTTTGGCCGAAGTGGCCGAGAGTGTGTCAAGGTTAACATCCGGTTCCGCCCGTCCCCGACGTTCGGGGCGGCCCTAAACCGGGAATTCTCACCACGCTGGGACGGTTTGCGAAGACTGCCGGAAGGGCGGGAGGTTCACAGGTTGCGGAATAACGCTCCGATGCTGTCATCCTGAGCGAAGCGAAGGACCCCTCTATTTGAGTTTTCAGGCAAACGCAGAGGTCCGCACTACGCTTGCTTTCATAGAGCATCCGGCTTGCAGTTGCGGTACACTAAGGACTGAGATGGCTGCATCAAAACTGCTGGTCACACGTTCGGATGAGGTCATGAGCGGCGCCGTGGTGTTTACAGGCACCAGGGTTCCCGTGCAAACCCTCCTTGACTACCTCGAAGAAGGGGATACGCTCGATCACTTCTTGGAGGACTTTCCGACGGTGAGTCGCGAGCACGCGCTCGCTGTCCTGGAGTTGGCCAAGCAATCGGTGTTCGCGCATGCGGATTCTGCTGGATGAGTGTGTCCCGCGCAGGTTTCGCCAGGAACTCCCAGACCACGAGGTTCGAACCGTTCCGGAAATGGGCTGGGCCTCGTTCAAGAACGGCGTTCTCCTCTCCGCCGCCTCAGGCAAGTTCGATGTACTCCTCACCACGGATCAGCGCCTGAGCTATCAACATAATGTTTCAGCTTTTGCCATAGCGGTCATCGTGCTGGTGGCTGCGCGCAACAAACTTGAGTTCCTTTTGCCGCTGGCGCCTGAACTGAGAAAGGTCCTCGGAGAGATCAAGCCCGGAGAGGTTCGCCGCGTGGGTGTCTAATCAGGGCTTGCAGCCGACAAACGAAGGGCGTCATGCTGTCTGGACTAATCGTCGGATACGACCCTGGAGGGAATGGTGCCCACGGCATCGCAGAGTTGCAGTTTAAGGATGGCGAAGTTAGTGCTCTCTCCACAAGGACACTAGATACCGCAGAGGATGTCATCTCCATTTTTGAGGGGTTGCCATCTCTCGCTGCTCTGGGCGTCGACACGCTCACCTGCTGGGGTACTGGCAACGGTGCTTGGCGTCCAGCCGATCGCTGGCTGCGGCAGCACTGTAAGGCAGTACGGCACAGCATCATGTCTCCCAATGCTCTTTTCGGATCGATGTGCCTGAACGGAATGGGTGTACTATTGGCGGCACGGCATCGATTTCCCAAGGTCCTTATCACTGAGACACATCCCAAGGTCCTTTACTGGCAGATGTCCAAGAAGAAATATGAGTACAAGACTTCCAAGGCCGCGATGGACCGCATGTTGGCTGGCGTGCTTGGCGTCTCCGTGCCATCAGCAACCGAGCACGAGTGGGATGCAGCCGTCTCAGCCTTTGCGGCGTTCAATGGCGTGGTTGGTCGGTGGTCCCACGACCTACACGACCTTCCGACGGGCAAGGGCGAGCGACTGATCACTCCTTGCGGGAGCACACACTATTTCTGGCCGGAGTGAGTCTTGCACCGAAGAGCCCACGGACAGAAAGGCACTGTCCGTGGCTACCCGCTCTCCGCCCATGCGAGTATTGCCTTCCAGCCGCCATTACCGAGGTTTAAACCATGGCCAACCCAGAACACCTCAAGATTCTCAGGCAAGGGGTCAGCGCTTGGAACAAATGGAGGGGGGAGCACCGACGGGTATTCCCAGAACTTAAGAGGGCGAACCTTACTAGGGCGATCCTCCGCATGGCGAACCTCAGCAGGGCGAACCTCACCGAAACTGCCCTTCGGGAGGCGGACCTCACGAAGGCGGATCTAGACTACGCGGCCCTCATCGGGGCGGATCTCCGCGGAGCGAATCTAAAGGCGGCTAACCTCCGCATGGCGGTCATTAGCGTGGCGGACCTTCGCGGGGCAAACCTCTGGGGCGCGGACCTACAAGGGACAGACCTCACCGAGGCGAACCTCGATAGCTCGGATTTCACAAATGCTCGGGTGGGTCCGACTGTGTTTGTGGACAATGACCTCAGCACAGTGAAAGGGCTTGAGACGGTGCAGCACTTCGGCCCCTCAAGCATCGGCATTGACACGGTTTACAAATCCAAAGGAAACATTCCCGAGGTCTTCCTACGTGGCTGCGGCGTCCCCGAGGACTTCATCACCTACATGAAGTTGCTGGTTGGAAAACCCATCGAGTTCTACTCCTGCTTCATCAGCTATTCGAGCCAAGACGGCGACTTCGCCCAGCGGCTGCACGCCGACCTTCAGCAGAAAGGCGTGCGCTGCTGGTTTGCGCCCGAAGACTTGAAGATCGGCGACAAGTTTCGCATGCGCATCGATGAATCCATTCGCATCTATGACAAACTCATGGTGATCTTATCGGTGAACTCGATTCGCAGCTCCTGGGTAGAAGAAGAGGTTGAAGCGGCGCTCGAAAAAGAACGTAAGCAGAACCACCTGGCCCTCTTCCCCATCCGCCTGGATGACGCTGTAATGGAAACCGATCAAGCCTGGGCCGCCAGCCTCCGCCGCACGCGCCACATCGGCGACTTCCATGCCTGGAAAGATGACGATCCATACCAGAAGTCGTTCGAACGCTTATTGCGCGACCTCAAGGCGGGCAGCACCTAGCGCTGACCCTCAGGGGGCGTTCGCGCTACACTTGTGCCTGGAGGAAAACATGGAACGGCAAGAAATGATCGCGGGTGGCGCATACATCGCGCGTTTTGCGATGTGTGCGATGACCGACCCACAAGGGGCCCTCACCCCTGGAGTGCCAGAGCGTGGCCCCCGCTCCCCGGCTGGGGAGAGGGAGACGGAATTTGGTAGCACATGGCCCGCGCTTCGGCCCTGCGGCTCTTCCAGCGGCGCGGGTTGTTGCCGCGCCGCCCCGGTATTCGTAGAGGTGCCCTTCAGGGCGGCAGCATTTGTTCTCCTTGGAATACCACGAAATCTGCCCGGCTGAAGCCGGCCTCTACGGAAATCGCCCCGCCAAGACCACGTCGCGGTGGAAGCAAGGCACGGGTTTTGTAGCGGCGATGTCCTCAT
>PMYF01000646.1 GCA_003171295.1 Acidobacteriota bacterium
CCCAAGTTCAGCGGTCAATTCCGAGTAACGATCAGAGCTCCGGACTTCAGAGATGGCACCCTGGTAATTTAACACCGAAACCAGGCAACAATCCGGCAGTGAAGAACGATTGGGAAGGGTGGGCTTTTTGTCAAGAGGGCAGCAAGGGTGGGGCCGCTCGGGAGGGGGCACACACACCGCCCTCAGCCCGGAAAGCTGCAATAGGACGACCACGACCAGAAAACAAGCCAAACGCCGCACTAGTTAACCTCACAGATGATTCTACACCCGTCACCTTGGAATTGGCAAGAACGTACTCCCGGGAAGGACCCATCGCAGCCAGGAGAGGCATATTGTGACAATATGTCTCTATATGGGAAGTAGAAGTAGGATGCTGTCTCTAAGTGACTAAACGCATTAGGGGATAGTCTATTGCGGAAATTAACGCATGTTGATGCAAAATACGCCTGTCGTCCAGACACACAACCTTATGTGTTTGCAAAGTAAAGAAAATTAACGCTTTTTAAATATACCGTCAGACAAAATAGTCAGTACGTTGGCGACGGCGGTGCAGAATACCATCTGTCGTTCATGTCAGAGGAATAAATGGGGGCAAGAGGCTCACTAAAGGGACAGCCGATGGCGGGTGGCGTTGCGCCTTGGACATGCCTGCTCGTTGCATCGGCCCTTTTCACGTTAGGCGTTGGGAGACTTTCCGCTGGGGATGCGGTCGAACATCCTTTGATTGAGATAAAGGACATTAAGTCTTCAACATGCCTGAAATGCCACCCTACCAAAAACAATGCGAAATTTGTCCACTCCGCCGTTGGGATGGGGTGTGAGAGCTGCCATCAAGCCGCTACTGAGAACAACAAGACAACCATCACGCTGCTGGCGGCAGGTGGGGACCTGTGCGCCAAGTGCCATGAACTCAAGAAGGATCCCGTGCTGCACGGGCCTTACAAAGCAGGGCAGTGCTTGATCTGCCACAACCCTCACACAGGAGCTTACAAAGCACAAACGCGTGCCGCCGTGAACACGCTCTGCCTCGGTTGCCACATGCTGAATCAGCCCGACACAAGAATGAACGCCGAAACCAAGATGGTATCCCTGTTAGATGGCCGAGTTTACGATCTTGCGTCTTGGGAGAGCGCGCCCAAGATCGGTGGGGGGCACTCCGAGAACAATATGCCTCGTATGGCGAGCGACCCGGTTATCGTCAAAGAGCCTGGGAAACTTGACGCGGAGCTCAACTGCCTCTCCTGCCACGATCCCCACGCCAGCCAGGCGGAGCACCTGCTGCGCAAAGCGGCGGAAGGCCGAGGCGCAGCCGAAAATCTCTCCCTCGGAAACCACTGTGACTTCGTGCGTGTAAACGGGGGACCGCAGAATGTCCCCGTACTTCAGGGCCCATTTCTTGGGGCCCGGTTATGAAGAGGGTCCTGATGTTCGCCCTGTTGATCGGTCTGACGGTCCCGCGGCTAGGGGCAAGCAAGCACCCTATGCTCGACGCGAAGACCGACGCGGGGAAATGTGTCGAGTGCCATGGGGACAAAACAAAAGGGAAGTCGGTGCACTCCGCGATGGCGAGCGGCTGCCTGAGTTGCCACGAAGTTCGAGTGAACCGGGACATCACCCGGGTGAAGTTAATCACCGCCACCCCTCTTGCCGTTTGCCTCGGCTGCCACGCCGACAAGAAAGCCTCCGCTATCAAAGGGAAAGTCCACAGCCCGGCTGTCCACGAGTGCCTCCAATGCCACGATCCGCACACGGCGGAAAACAAGAACCAGTTGTTGAAGCCGACCTCGGGAGGAACGAAAAAGGAGAACCTCTGCTTGTCTTGTCACAGCATTGGCGTGGACATCCCCAAGGGAGGCAGCCGGCATGCGGCGCTCGACATGGGTTGCGAGACATGCCACATCACTCACAAGACAGGCGACCCAGCTCAACGCGAATTCGCGTATCACCTGACCAAAGACACGCCACAGTTGTGCTTTGACTGTCACGATGCGAAAGATGAGACGATGGTCAAGGCCCACCAGAATCAGCCCATCGCCAAAGCTGACTGCCTTCAGTGTCATGATCCGCACCAGTCCAAGTCGCCGAAGCTGATGCAGACGTTCCAGCACAATCCGTTTAAAAACAAGCAGTGCGACACCTGCCATCAGCCTGCCAAGGACGGGAAGGTTGTGCTGTCGCAGAAGGATGCCAAGTCCTTGTGCGTGACCTGCCATGAGGAGCAGGCGAAGCAGATCGCGGCGGCCAAGGTGCAGCATCCGGGAGCGGCGGGCGACTGTACTGATTGCCACAACCCGCACGCCGGGAAGTCGCCGGGCTTTCTGCAGCCTAACGCCGTGGCTGTGTGTCTGGTCTGCCACTCCGACCAAGCCGAGCAGTTTAAGAAAAAGCACTTGCACCAGCCGGCCTTCGAACAAGGCTGCGCCACATGCCACCAGCCGCATGGCGGCGATAATGCGCATCTGCTGCGTGCGAAGAGTGTGAATGCGCTTTGCCTTGAGTGTCACGGGCCAGACGCGAACCCGCAGAAATTGGAAAACGTTCACTTGGTGGCGATCTTTGATGGCAAAGTGAAACTGCCGGAAGTCTACTTCGATAAGGTGCCAATTTTGCCCCTGAAATATGGCCTGGGACACCCGACGGAGAACCACCCGGTTGGCGACACGTTGATCCCGAAAACCAAGACCGTGTTTGCGATGAACTGTCTCACCTGTCATCAGCCGCACTCTGGGAATGAGCCGGGGATGCTGGTGAAAGACCAGAAGAATAATATGAATTTCTGCAAGACCTGCCACGTCAATGGATTGGACCTTATGGACGTGCGGACGGGAGGTAATTGAGATGTCGAAGTGCAGGCCAGATTCGCTTCACCGGGGGAAATTCGTGGGAGCAGCGGTGAGCTTGCTGGCGCTCGCATTTGTTTTGCCGGCGCCACTCCGTGCCGGCAAGAAGAAAGCCGAAACCCCGCCTCCGGTGAACCTGGGAGAGCAGCGCGTGAAGGGCTATTTCAATATCGCAAAGATCGTATGGCCGAACCCGCCGGCGATTCCGCGGATCGCGTTCCAGGGCCTCTTCACGGGAGAAAAGATCGATCCCGGCCTTTTTACAAAAAAGGGGCACAAGCAGACTTGGATGGACCGTCTGGCCGGCACCGAGTCCACCGACGAAATCAAAATTGACAACCTCCCCTTCCAACTGATTCGCACGTACGGAGTGGGGGTCGATTCGAAGGGCGCGATCTATGCGGTAGACCAAGGCGTGGGCGCGGTGTTCATCTTCGATTCGGATAATAAGGACCATGTCGAGTTGATCGGTCACGGCAGGCAGGCGAACTTTGGCCTGATCGTGGGTCTGGCGCTGGACGACGATGACCGCCTCTTTGTCACGGACGCCAATCTGCACCACGTCCTGGAATTCAACGCCAAGCACGTGCAAGAAGCGGCTTTCGGAGCGGAGGTGCTGGTTCGCCCGGGTGGTGTGGCTATCGATCGGGAGAACCGGTTCCTCTATGTGGCTGACACCGGAAACGATGTCGTGGATGTCTTCGATGCGGACAGTTTCAAGCTGTTACGCCAGATCGGCAAACCCAGCAGGAAGCACGATCAGACTGACCCTGGAACTTTCTCCCTTCCCGAGGGTGTGGCCGTGGATAGGGACGGCAACGTTTACGTCACCGACACCTTCAACAACCGTGTCGAGATCTTCGACGCCGACGGCGAGTTTATCAGCACGTTCGGCAAGAACGGCGATGGTCTGGCGGATCTTGAGCGGCCCAAGGGGATTGCCGTCGATTGCGACGGCCACATCTGGGTGGTCGATGCGGCCCAGAACCGGGTGAAGGTCTTCGATAAGCAAGGCCGCCTGCTCATCTCCTGTGGCGGGCAGGGATATTACCCGGGTCAGTTCATGGGGCCGTGGGGAATTGCCATAGACCAGTCAAATCGGGTCATCGTTTCTGAGACGTTTCCCGGCCGGGTCCAGGTTTTCCGTTACGTGACCGACGCGGAGGCCGCCGCCGAGAAGGCGCGCCAGAAAGGCGTCGAGCAGAAACCGGCGGTAGCGCCGGCTTCCAGCCGGCAAGATTCCAGCGCTATGAAGGCCGCCGGAGTGGCGCCGGAGCAGAAGCAGCCGGCACCCGAGGCGTCGCAAGCAACGCCGGATCTGGCGGCCCAGAAGGATTCTGCGGCGCATTAGCGCTGCCCTAAGTTTCGGCTGTCTCTGGATAGCCAAAGCGCGGCCCTGGGTAAAGCCCGGAGCGGCGTAGCATTTAGAAATCAATCAGGAGGTCAATGTATTAAAATGAAAAAACTCAGCCTACTCATACTTATGGTCCTTGTCGTCACGGGCGTGGCAATGGCCCAGCTCACCTACAAGGGTGGGGCGGACGTTCTGGGCGCGCAC
>PMYF01000069.1 GCA_003171295.1 Acidobacteriota bacterium
AGGCCGCTTCTCTGGATCAAGCGGACCACTGGTTTTCGGATCCCATATACGGACCTCCGGCGCCGTGCCCGGGAAACCGGAGAGCTCAAACTTAAACCAGTACTCCCCCGAACTCCCATCAGGCTCGACTGCTGCGACCGCGACGACCAGGAGTGGAAATGCGCATGAGATTTGGCGCCAATGGCCGCGCTTGCAGCCGGCGAGAAACCGGGCGGCCGCAAGATCGGCCGCCACTGCTCGCTCCGCAGGGCCCAGTCCGCTCACAACGACGCTCCGTTCGGCACCACACCACGAATCAGGTCCAAATCGAGTTCACAATGTGGATGCGGGACATAGCGGCCAATGTGGGCATTCTTCGGCACGGCAGTCTTCTGATCAAGCAGAGAGAGTTCCATCTCCGGTGCAATCGTGGGGTCAATATTGAAACCCTTTGGGCCGACCGCCCAGTCCAGCACCCGCTGGATACGGGTAGAAGGCGAGAATCTGTTGTCGATCCGGCGTCCCTGGTAAAAGACCCGGACTTCAATTTTGCGCGCCCGGTGAACATGGTGGACCCGCTCCATTGCCATGTTTTCAACCAAGACAGCCATGTCCACGGGGTCTTCGCCATCCTCGACGAACAGGAATGCCTGCTCGGCCGGGAAGCCGCTCTTGACTCCAATTGCCGCGAGGATTGCGCGGGCAGCACTTCCGCGTGGAAGGCGAATGATCTCAATGTCGGCGAGACCTTCCCCTTCCACGAGAATCTCGATCTCCTGTTCGTTCTCCATAATCTCTCCTTCTGCGCTCTGCGCCGGCAAACCGTGGTCAGACAGGAATACGAAGCACATTTTCCTGCCAATGACTTATCCGTTCGAAGTTCAACAAAAATGCCGGTTTCGGAAAGCAAAATCTCCAGAATTTTTTTGGGCAGTTTTGCGAATTTTTCCAGTGCTACAGCGAATAATTGGTAAGCGATGTCCACCGACGACCGATTTCGGGGAGTTGATTGGGAACTCGTTCTCTACCAGGTGACCGTTCACGCCCGAAGACTATTTGCCGGCGCGAGAGCCAAGGGGTATGGGAATGCGCTGGCCCGCGCCTGTACCGAGCCGGACGATCTGGCACGAATGGTCATCATGGCAGTCTTGGAGAACGAGTCCGTCAAATTCAAGCCGAGCAAAGGTGCCAGCTTGACGACTTTTCTCTGTCGCGTACTGGAGGACGATTTCAAAGACCTCTTGCGCAAAGGCAAGCGGCACAATTTGCGGCTAAAGACCCTCGATCCTACGTCCCGGCCCGATCCCGACCTTCCCGCTGAACGGGATGTGGTCCGCGATAGAGGAGATGAGGGCCTCAACGGTAAGCTGATACACCTCCGGGCAGTTGCTTTTCACGCCGCTCAGGGAGACAAGGAGCTTGAGGACTACCTCACCGCTGCGTTTGATTGCAGCGCGTTCAAGCGCGCCGATCAAGCGGAATGGCTTCAGGTGCCAGTGAGCGAGATCACCAACCGCCGTAAGAAAATGCTGAGACTGCTTAAGCCGACAGTCGGAGATACGGACGGAGATTTGGGGAGTGAAGAATGAACAAGGATGATCTCGACAAGGATCTAAATGCGCTGATTTGTGACACGCATACGCTGTTTGGAGACGTCGAGGAGATGGACAAAGAAGAGGCCGTTGCTCTTCTAAGCGATTCCGGCCCAGCGGCGACTGTTGTCCGCGAACAGGTGTACGCTCAGATTGACTCCCTCGTCAAAGCAATGAGGATGCAAGGTCTATCTCCTTCGCAGCGCTATCTAGATGCGTTAGATCAGCTACGCCCTGCCTCCCACATTCCACGTAACCCCAAGACCCTATTGCAGCACGCCAAAAGGTGTGTCGCTGGCTTACTGCAGGGGCCCGGAGTTGGAGGAAACGCAGAGGTTCAATTCTCGTTTCATCGAAAAGGTGAACTTAGTTCTCAGGATGAAGAGATTCTGCGTGAAACCGAAGATCGATTGCGCCGAAGGATAGAGGGGAAAAATGAGTAGCGCGGCCACGACATTCGCGAACGAGTTGGTGTCGGCGCTCAGGCTTACTGCGCCCATTGACCCGGTCGACGTCGCCCGGCAGTTGGGTCTCGAAGTGGAATACTGCCAATCCTCCGGATTTGAAGGCGCGCTCGTATGTTCCAAGGAAAAACGAGTTGGAACGATTCTGGTCAAGAATTCGATACGTGAAGACGGTAGAAGAAGGTTCACGATTGCCCACGAAATTGCCCATTACGTGCTTCCGCATCACGGAACAACCGGCAGCATTTGTCGGCCGAAGGATGTCGAGAACTGGGATCGGTCTCTTCCAGACCAGGAATCTGAAGCAAATATCTTTGCGGGCGAGCTTCTGATTCCATGCGTCCTCGTTGAAGCCGTTGTTTCAAGAAACCGGCCGACATTTCATTTGATCCGCGATCTTTCAAATACCTTCGATACGTCCCTGACCGCCAGCGCCTATCGCACAATGGGCCTAACGTCATTTAGAGCTGCCATTGTATGGAGTACAGCTGGCGTCATCCGATGGTTCAAGGCCTCGGAAGAGTTTGGAGAATTTGTTGCAGTGAAAGATTCCGTTTCGGAAGGAACCTACGCATACGATTGTTTTCAGGGGTTAGCGGTTCCCGACGATTTAAGAACCGTAAAGTCGAATTTATGGCTTGCGGCCTCTCGCCGAGGCCTTCCGGATTTTCTCCAGGAACATTCGATCTGGCTGCCTTCGTACGGTAGCGTGCTGACGCTCTTGTATATAGAAGAGTCGGCCCATGCTCTTGTCGATCAGGACGAAGAAGCTCTTGAGGAGCTACAGCCGGAGGACTTTACAATCAACCGCCGCAAATGGCCGCGGTGATTTGTCGGTCCTGAACATGCAATTCGTAAGGTAGTCTTTCTGACAGCCCAGCTTGTAATCTTGGTTGCGGCGAACCTTCAGTCACTCCGCATGTGCTCTTGCTTGGCCCTGGCATAGAAGCGGCTTACCTCATAGGTCAAATCATCGGAATATCGCATGGTGTTGACGGTCGGCGTTTGCCCGCTAACTATAGAGTGCTCTCGAGCAGGAAATCGCGGGCTATCTGGCCATGTGGATAGAAGCGGACGATGAAGAGATTGAGGATTTGGTTAATCATCATGCCTGCTCTAGCGACAGTACTGCTGGGCCTGTACGAGTTCGGCGGTACGCCGATTTCGAAGGACTTCGATACTTGGCTTAAGTGGCGCCCCGATGACCCAATAGCCGGGCCGGTTCTTTCGGCTAATCCGGGCGGGAACATTACCTGCCGGATCCGCCTTAGGATCCCGGCCACTCCTTCGGTCATGAGTGCTGATGCCTCCTCGGGGGCTCACTTGCGAGTGACTCCGGAATCCACAGATTAGGGCTATCAGTGGATGGCCATCACCAAGGATACTTCGACGCCCGAGGAAATATTTGCCCAACGCAGCACACAACTGACACACTCTTGTCCATCAATCGAATGAGATTCCAGCACCAAACCGTACTATTTTGGCCGCGAGTCATTGATCAGAGCAAATCAACGCGACTGATCTGGCGAATCAGTGGTCAATGCCTCGTGTGTGCCTCGATCGTGAACCATGTTTTAACAAGCTGTGGAGACAACTGACGCGCTATCGACGTCGGGAGTTGGGAAAAGTAACTGACTGGAACTTAGGTAGCACAACGGCCATGCGTGCCTCAGTAGAACATCGAAGAGGATCGGTGAGGCAATCGCAGCCCCTATGAAAAACGCCTAGATTGTCCGTGCTTTGGCTGCAATCACAATCAGTGCTTTGAAACGACTCACTCTTCTGTTGAAACGAGGGGGCAATGGGCCGTTCAGTCCACAAGTACAGCGCCCTGCTGTTGCCGCGAATCGTAAGAAGCTGCTGGCAATAATCCAAGTGTCCGGCATCCCGGCGCGAACCTGTCCAAAGAGAACCAATCAGCGGATTGGCAATCATGATGCGGAAGCCGCCGACATTTAATGGCCCAAATGTCAGGCCTCGTGGACCGAGTCCGGGTTTTCAAAACGGGTAAACCGGGAAAGGAAGCTTAGGTAAACCGTACCGGTCGGGCCGTTTCTTTGCTTGGCCACAATGATCTCGGACCTGGCCTTATCGGTCTCCGACATCTCTTCGTCGCGTTTGTAGTAAGCCTCGCGGTGGATGAACGCCACCACGTCGGCGTCCTGCTCGATCGAGCCTGACTCGCGCAGGTCGCTCAACAGGGGGCGCTTGTCTTCGCCGCGGCGCTCGCTGGCGCGGGAGAGCTGCGAGAGGGCCATGACCGGCACGTCGAGTTCCTTAGCCAGGGCTTTGAGACCGCGAGAGATGGCCGAGACTTCCTGGGTGCGGTTCTCATAGTTCTTGCGCCCGGACGAGGGAACCGTGGCTGACATGAGTTGCAGGTAGTCAACCACGATGAGGTCGAGGCCGCCGGCGTTTTGCTTCAGCCGCCGCGCCTTGGCCCGCATCTCAGCCAGCGAGATGGCCGCCGTGTCATCGATAAATAGCTGCGATTCGACCAGCAGCCCCAGCGCTTTCTCCAACTTGTCATGATCTTCACGGCCCAGGAAGCCGGTTTGCAGCTTACGCTGGTCCACCCAGGCCTGTGTGGCCAACATGCGGCGCAGGAGCGACTCCTTGCTCATTTCCAGGGAGAAAACGGCCACCTTGGCACCGCTTTTGATAGCCGCGTTCTGCGCAATATTGATGGCCAGCGCGGTCTTACCCATCGAGGGCCGTGCAGCGATGATGATCAGCTCACCCTTTTGCAGGCCGCTTGTCATGCGGTCGAACTCGGTGAACGAGGTGGCCAGGCCAGTGACTTCGCGGCTCTGCTTGTAGAGATTGTCGATGGAACCGAATGAGTGCTCGACGATCTGGTGCAAGCTCTGGAAGCCGTGCGTCAGGCCCTTCTCGGTAACTTCCATCAACTGTGACTCGGCGGCGCCGAGGACATCGAGGGCACTCTCGCCCTGGTCGGCGGCGCGGGCAATGGCCATGGAGCAGATGGCCATCAGCTTTCGCAGCAGGCTCTTGTCCTTGACGATCCGGATATATTCCTCGATGACTGGCCGACGCGGCAAGCCTTCTGTGAGCGAGGCCAGGTAGGCGACGCCGCCCACCGCATCGACTTCCTTGTAGCGGGTCAGTTCGTTGGCCAGGGTAACGATGTCAACGGCGTGCTGGGCATCCATCAGCTCGCTCATGCGCAAGAAGATACGGCG
>PMYF01000634.1 GCA_003171295.1 Acidobacteriota bacterium
TAAATTCAAATTGATTCCCTAAATCGAGATCTTGAACGGAGCGCCAGAGGGTCGGGTCAACTCTGTCTACCCATTGCTTGACGAAGCGGATCCACTGCCGCGAAGCGACATAAGCAAACACATATGCCTCGTCCCAATGAGGCCGGCCGTAGTGGTCCTTGTTCAGTTCGTCGTGAGTCTTGGGTGGTTTTCCGTTCGATGGGCCGCTTTTGTAGTATCCAGTGTAGATCTGAATCCCTTCGCTGCCGTTTTTCGCATCGACGTAGTTCCACCAGGTTGTACCGGAATAGCTCTCGGGCGGCTTCGGCAGAAGCTCGTTCCAATTGGAATGCGCGTAGAAGTCCTGGACCGCGTGCAATGTAGTGCCGAGAATTTCCAGTACTGCAAAGGGATCAGTCGGACCAGAATATTTCTGCGCGGCAGCCACCTGAACTGCGATCTTCGTATTTTGCGCCAGCCGGCTCCAATAGTGCTCGACTTCGGGGGCATTGTTCAGGTTGTCGAAATGGAGCCGCTTGCTCGCTTCAGTTAGAGGGAAGTCAACTCTAGGAATAGCAGCATAATAGTCTGGGAGCCAGTTGGCCATTATGGCGATGTTCGTGGGGCCTTCGCCGAAGCCTTCAGCGCGCAGTGCGGACCAGGTCAGGTCACGGTGATGGCCGGTGTCGAAACCGGCAGCCGTGGGGACCACGCAGAATAGATAGGCAAGGAATTGTAGGGCTTTCACTCAGAACTCCAATGCTTCGGTGTAAGGATAGCGCCGCGGGAGAATTTTGTGCGTTCCGTCCACCGCGAATGAATCGAATTTGCGAATAGTGGCACCCGGCTGTGTTCCCGGCCCTTTTCCGACACGCTGATCGTTCCCGACCAGACAAAGGTACCTTCGTTCTTCTTGTCCGGAGCTGGCTGGAGAAGTATCAGCCAGAATGTGGTTTTTGCCATCCTAGCCCGCATCGATAGTACATCCAACTGCCTCCGTGAGAGGCATTTTTTTCATTTTTCACCCCAAGCGACTCCGGCAGCCCAGGAAGGAGTCAGATCTGCTTCCTTCCGGCACGAGAAAACCCGGAAATGCCTCGTTCCGAGCGATTTCTCAGACACCTCTCCAGCCTTTCCTCCTTGCTGCGACGTGAGCTTTCGGGAGCGTGCGCAAGTTCGCCTGAGTGAATCTGAATTGGGGTTAATTTGAGGCGATGATGCGGCCCACGTAGGTTCGTCCGATGCGCACTCGGCGGGCGATTTCAGCTTTCGTGACGCTGGCGCGGTAGAGCTTCTGGACCTGGTCGGTGTGGTCAGACCCCGCGCCTCCGTCAGTGAGACGTGTCCGACGCCGAGGTGCTCCAACTCCGGGAAGGTCGTCAGCAGATCGGCCACTGACGGGCCCCAGTGGATCCAGCGGCCAGACCAGCACCACGTTGATCTCCCGGCGGCGTGCAGCCTCCAGTAGTTTCTCCCGTCTCTCCCGCCGGGAAGCGCCCGAGCCGATTTCTTTGACCTGCAGCGCGATCCTCCAGCCGCGGAGGGCTGCGTATTCCCGCCGGGCGCGAGTCTGCAAGGGAATGGTCTGCTGGTCCTACGTAGAAACGCGAGCGTAAAGACCCATACGGAGCTCCATTTTAGCGCGCCCTGAGGGATGGCCAAAAACCCTTCCCGATTTTGATCTCGCCCGCGTTCGTTTTTGGCCCATTTCGAAGGGGTAGATCGACCTGGGTCTAGTCTATCGTTTTCGGCCAGGTAGGACGCATTCTACTCCAGGTAAGGCCTAAGTGGGATCCTGGCTTGCACCGGCCTGCTGCTGCAACGTCTCGCGATAATTCCACGGCATCCATGCCGCCGGCGTCTTGGCCAACTCGGGGACGCGTTTCTGCAGTTCGGTGAGGTATTCGAAGGGATTGACCTCATTCAATTCGCAAGTATGGATCAGGCTCATGAACAGGTCACCCACCTCGGCGCCGTTGGTGGTCTTATAAAATAGAGAATTCTTTCGATGCAAAATGCATTTCTTCAGAGCTCGCTCGACGAGGTTCGAATCCAGGGGCGCGCCGGCTTGATGGAGAAACAGGGTCAAGCGAGTCCAACGCCTCAGGCAGTATGTGATCGCCTCGCCCAGTCCCGAGTTGGGCTCCACTTTCCTTTCTGCCAACTGGGCCTCGAACCAAGCATGGAGAGCGTCCATCACGGGTTGGCTGTGCTCCTGGTGGAAGCGCAGCCGCTCTTCCGGCGTGAGGCCTCGTTCCTCGGCTTCCGCATCATAGCGGTAGACCTCGCGGAAGCTTTCCAGCACGAATTGGCACTCCTGGGGAAAGTTGGGCGTCACCTGGACAAAGCGACGCCGAGCGTGAGCGTTACAGTTTCCCAAAAGGATTTCCAGCTTCTCGGGCAGCTTCGGCAGGTTGCGCGATAAGGCATCACACATCTGAATGGGCGGCGCCAGTCCTTTGGCCCGCTCGACCAACACGCGGGCGAGGTTCTCCCCGGCGTGCTTCCGTCCCGTGAAGAACATGACGATCCGCTGCCCCTGCCGCGTCGTCGACACGATGCCGGTGGTGAACAGTCCCGTGCGCTCGTGGGCGCTCGACGATTCCTCTTTCACCTCTGGGCGGGAAGGACCCGCTCGGGCCAGCGCCAAAATCTTCATGCTGGTGTCATCGTTATAAAAGACCTCGCCTTGCGCTGCCTGGCGGATCAGTTCGTCGAAAGCGGGCCGGATCAAGGCGGCTATTTCCTCGGCGATCTCCCACTGGGTCGAGGCCGGCAAGGGAATCCCCAGACTTGCCTCCAGTCCTTCCAGCCGGTAAAAGGGCACCCCGCTACCGTACTTTAGCAGCCCGATCATCGCCGCCGCCGTCTCGTCGTACTTTTTCTCACCTACGCTCGCCGGGGCTGCCGCTTCAAAAATCTCGCCGCACAGGTTGCAACGGAGACGTTCCAATTCGTAGACCGTGGCCGCAATCGGCGCCTGGCCCA
>PMYF01000388.1:0-140 GCA_003171295.1 Acidobacteriota bacterium
GCTCGTTCTGCGTGATTCCGCAGATGCGCGGCCGCTTCCGCTCGCGCCGCTTCGCCTCGGTGATCCGGGAGGCCGAGAACCTGGCGCAGCAGGGGGTGCGTGAAATCACCATCGTCGGCCAGGACACCACAAGTTATGGC
>PMYF01000388.1:222-5062 GCA_003171295.1 Acidobacteriota bacterium
CCCAAGGTGGCGAAGTACTTCGACATTCCGTTGCAGCACGCGAGCGGCCCGGTCCTAAGACGGATGCGTCGCGGCTCGAACGGCCCACAGTTCCTGCGCATGATCGAGAAGATTCGCGCCGCCATGCCCGGAGTAGCCCTGCGCACGTCTTTCATCACCGGCTTTCCCGGTGAGACCGAGGACGATTTCAAGGCTCTGGTGGATTTTATCGCGGCGGCGGAGTTCGACCATCTGGGCGTCTTTCTCTATTCCAATGAGGAAGGCAGCGGGAGTTTTGCCCTGCCAAACCTGGTGCCGCCCCAGGTGACGCGCCGCCGGCAGAAACAATTGATGGCGCTGCAGCGCAAGATCTCTCAGCGCAAGCTGCGCAGAATGGTCGGAGAAACCCTGCCCGTGCTAGTGGAAGGGCGCTCGGAGGAAACGGAGTTGCTCTACCAGGCCCGCAGCGAGCGGCAGGCGCCCGGGATTGACGGCAGTGTGCTCATCAACGATTTCGAGGGGCCTGCGCCGCAAGCGGGGGATTTCCGCTGGGCCACGGTGACGGAGGCGGGCGAATATGATTTGGTCGCACGCCTGGAAGCGCGGTTTTTTGCGGAGAGACCAACTCTGCGCACGCCCTTGCCGGCGGGAAGCTCGCTGGTCCAAATCCAGCCCGCCGTGGCGGCACCCTCGAACTGATAGGCGGTTATGCCCTGCCCCATCTGCGGGAAAAGCGTAACGTGGGAAGGCAATCCGTTCCGCCCCTTCTGCAGCGAACGGTGTAAGCTGATCGATCTGGATAATTGGTTGGAGGGACGCTACCGGATTTCGGCCCCCGCCGAGGCCTGGGAAGAAAGTCTGCCGGGGGAGAATCCCGTGCCTGACGGCGAGGGGGATCGTGACTGATAAGCGGGCGGGGCCGGCCATCTGGATCGCGACCGCGGCGGGCGCAGGTTACTCTCCCTTTGCGCCAGGGACCGCGGGGTCAGTAGTGGGTCTGGTCATCGTGGTGGGCTTAGCCCGGTTGCACCTGGACCGTATCTGGTCAAGCGTAGTTCTGGGCGCGGTTTCTGGGTTATTATTCGCCGTAGGAGTTTGGGCAGCGGGAGAAGCGGAAAGGTTCTTTGGACGTGTAGACCCCGGCCAAGTGGTCATCGATGAAGTCATGGGCCAGGCGCTCACATTTCTGTTGCTTCCCCATGCCACATGGAAATGGCTGCTGGGTGGATTCCTCCTCTTCCGAGCCTTTGATATTTGGAAGCCGTTCCCGGCCCGGCAGGCCGAGCGAATTCCCCGAGGCTGGGGTATCATGATAGATGATGCCGTGGCAGGGTTGTATGCCTTGGCCGTGCTAACCGTAGTGGGATTAGCCTTCCGATGAGGTTGTGGAGATAGACGGAGAAGTCAGAGCACTCTATGGACAAAGCAGAGGGACTTGAAAAGGTGCGGCCGCATATTGCCGGCGTCGTACCTCGTGCCGCGATACCGGGAGGAGAAATTTCCATTCTGGGCAGGGGTTTAGCTGAAAACAGCCGCGGGCGGCCGCTGGTCCGGTTTGGCGATCAGCCGGGCAGCTTGTTGCTCAGCTCCCCAAACCGCTTGATTGTCCGTGTCCCCGGGGACGTGGTCAGCAGGACTCTGACCGTGGACACCGGCGCGGGTGAAAGCGCGCCTGCGGCGGTCGTGGTGGGCCTGGTCATCGCGGAGAATCTCCACCCCGTGACTAATCCCGCCCTGGATTCCGCCGGCAACATCTTCACCACTTTCAGTGGCAGCCGTGGACAGAAGGTTGAGACCTCCGTATTCAAGATCGATACAAACCGCGTCATGCATCCCTTTCTCCAGGATGTGATGAACGCCACGGGCTTGGCCTTCGACCGCGAGGGATACCTTTACGTTTCCAGCCGAATGGAAGGGTCGATTTACCGGGTGTCACCTGACGGCCTGCGCTCTGCTTATGCCCAGGGGATGGGCGTGGCGACGGGAATCGCCTTCGACCGGGATGAAAACCTCTACGTCGGTGACCGTACGGGCACGATTTTCAAGATCAACAGCAACCGTCAGATTTTTGTTTTCGCTACCATCGAGGCCAGCGTGGCGGCTTTCCATCTGGCTTTCGGCCCGGACGGCTATCTTTACGTGGCCGGCCCAACGACCTCCAGCTTCGATCACCTGCTGCGGGTCTCTCCCGCCGGAGAGGTCACATCTTTCTATCGGGGCCTGGGACGGCCGCAGGGGGTGGCCTTCGACGTCGAGGGCAACATCTATGTAGCGGCTTCGCTGGCGGGAAAGCGCGGCATCGTGCGCCTGACGCCCGACGCCCGGGCGGAACTGATCGTATCCGGGTACAACATCGTGGGTTTGGCCTTCGGCCGCCAGGGATCGATGATCGTGTCGACCACCAGTTCGCTGGTCGATCTCCCCCTGGGCGTCGAGGGCATGCCCCTCGTGAGGTGACCGGGGCTGGGGCGGGACCTCGCCGGTTCGAATTCCTGCTTGTTCCCTTTCACTCGCGCCTGGTCACAGGCTTTACATGGATGCCGAAATCATCGCCGTCGGTTCAGAGCTCCTGACTCCGCAACACGCGGACACCAACTCTCTTTATCTCACAGAGAAGCTCAATCGCCTGGGAATCCTGGTGCGATTCAAGACAATCGTCGGGGACTCACGGGAAGATCTGGCGATGGTGTTGCGCGCCGGACTGGCACGCTCCCCGCTGGTCCTTCTAACGGGGGGCCTGGGACCCACCGAAGACGACCTGACACGCGACGTGGTAGCGGAGGTCCTGGGACGGCCGCTCCAGGAAGTCCCGGAGATTCGCCAGCGCATCAAGGAACGATTTCGTCACCTGGGCCGGAGCATGCCCGAGAACAATTTGCGGCAAGCCCAGGTGCCGGTGGGGGCCGACTGGCTGGAGAACCGGAACGGCACGGCCCCGGGCATCTGGATCGAACATAACCACAGGCTTGTAGTGCTGCTGCCCGGACCGCCCCGCGAGCTCGAGCCCATGTTTGAATCTGTTTGTATGCCGCGCCTGGCAAGCGTGGCCCCCGGCGAGCGCATCCAGACCCGCATTTACAAAGTCGTCGGTCTGCCGGAATCGGAAGTTGACCAGCGTATCGCGCCCATCTATCGTGGATACCAGAACCCCTCGACCACCATCCTCGCCTCGCTCGGCACCATCGAAGTGCACCTGCGCGCGCGCGCTGCCAATGACGGCGAGGCCGAAGACCTTCTCACCGAACTCGGCGACAAGATCGAACTGGTCCTCGGGGACTACGTCTATTCGACCAAGGGCGAGAGCTTGGAAGAAATCGTGGGCATGTACCTGGTGATGCGGCAGAAAACCGTAGCCGTGGCGGAAAGTTGCACCGGCGGCTTGCTGGCCGAGCGCCTGACCCGCGTTTCCGGCAGTTCGAGTTACTTTCTGGGCGGCGTCGTCTGCTATAGCAATGAGCTGAAAACCAAACTGGCGGGAGTGCCCGCAGCTTTGCTCGAGGCTCACGGCGCCGTCTCAAAGCCCGTGGCGCAGGTGCTTGCCGAAGGGGTGCGCGCGCGCACGGGAGCCTCCATCGGCGTGGGGATTACCGGGATTGCCGGCCCCAGCGGAGGCAGCGCCGAGAAACCCGTGGGCCTGGTAATCGTCGCACTCGCCGATGAGCGTGGAACGCAAGTACGCGAGTTCCAATTTCCCGGCCCGCGCGAGCGCATCCGCCATTGGGCCTCGCAGATGGCGCTGGAAATGATCCGGCGGAGAATCCGGGATTAGTGGTTTGTTAAAACACGGTAGCGCATCAGAGTTGGTCTTCAACTCTGCGGCTCTAACTCTTGGCGATGGAAAAGCCGCAGACTCACACACCAAATCTGCGCTACCACGTCCCAGGTGCAGTCATTCCCGCGAAAGCGGGAAGCTAGTTCGCAAACCATTAGAAGTGCGCTGCCGACGGGCTGGATTCCCGCTTTCGCGGGGATGACCCGTGTTTCAAAAGGGGTCCGATTCCAAATGACACCAGTACGCCCGAGCCTTAACCATGCGCGCCTTCATCGCGATTGACTTGCCGGAACTCCTCCGCGCCGCACTCGGCCAGACGCAGCAAGCCTTTCGGAGCGCTTGCCCGGAGGCGCGCTGGACGCGGCCGGAGGGCATTCATCTCACCTTGAAGTTTCTTGGCGAGATCTCCGACGCACAGGTGAAGCAGGTCGTGGAAGCGCTGGCGCGGGTCAGCAGGTTCGAACCGTTCTCCGTGGAAGTAAAGGGATTCGGATTTTTCCCACAGGCACGGCGGCCGCGTGTGTTCTGGGTCGGCGTGGAGGCCCCGCCGGCGCTCGGGGAACTCGCGGCAGGGGTGGAAGGGGAAATGGAGAAGGTGGGATTCCTGCGCGAGCAGCGCGCCTTTACTCCCCACCTGACTCTGGCGCGCTTCGACGTGCCGCGTCCGCAGCCGGCGCTGGAAGCGGCGCTGGGCCGCCAGGAAACGGTTTCCCTCGGCAGCTTTACAGCCTCGGAATTTTTCCTGTTTGAAAGTAAACTATCCCCGCAAGGCGCGCAGTACCGGAAGGTTTTGCGTTTTCCGCGCTGAGGCCGGGAGGGTACCAGTGTCATTTGCGAGACACGGGCGCTCCCAGGTGCAGTCATTCCCGCGAAAGCGGAAATGGCCAGTGTTTCGTAAGGGATCACACCAGCACGGCCGGGCGGGACCGGCGCTCCACGAATACCCATGATAGGTCCGTTCACTCTAGTCCTTGCCTATATCCTCGGCTCCCTGCCCTTCGGATACCTGATCGTCCGCTGGCAGAAGGGGATTGACGTGCGCACCACGGGCAGCGGCTCCATCGGGGCCACCAACGTGATGCGGAATCT
>PMYF01000862.1 GCA_003171295.1 Acidobacteriota bacterium
TATCTCCGACAGGCTCCTAGCTCCCTAATGCTTCCATTTTGCTTCGGTTTCACTCCATTTCTTGGCCTAGAATCAAAGAAGCGGCTCGCCCTTGATTTGGGAGCAAAAGCTCGTCACAGGTCCTTCCGTGAATCAGAGCGATTCTCAAATGCTGGCAAGATGTGTGAAGGTGACGAGCCACTTGATTGGTGCGTGGAGGGGTGTTTGGACGGAGCCGTTGGGAGCGGCGGACGCTACGCGTGCTCGCAATGAAGGGGTACCGGGTACTCGATGCCGAGGGGTTACCGGAAGCCGAAACTCGTGGTGTGAGCAGTGCGGTGTCAAACACGTCGAATAACCGGACTCTTGCCGTACCGCCCGTGTTGCAGTGCGATCGGAAGTTGTGACCAGAAAATGTACCGAGAAATCGATCAATCTCGATCAGACTCTTGCGCCTAAAATCCTCATTTTTTCAATAAGTTCCAGACCACAGTTGATTCAGAACCCATGGGTCAAGGCGTGCGTGCCGCGGCTTCGTTCAAACGGCTGAATCGAACGCGCGCCGGCTGGGCCCACGGGCAAAGCGGCGACTCTTTCAGCGCCAGGGCTCAGGCTGGTCTAACGAAAGGATCTCGGCGTCGCTCCAGTAGGTTGACTCGCTCGCCATGTAGAATTCCGTGTCGCTGACCTTTTCCCGGCCGACCAACGCAAGTCGAACGGTTTGTCCCGCATACGGCGTCAAGTCAAACTGCGGATCCTCCCACACCACTTGTCCGCCCTGCGTGTAAACCGTGAACTCACCTATCTTATTACCGTTCGCCTGTACTTCCAGTATCCACTTACCGATCTCGGGGCGCCCGGTCTGCTCGTTAAGAATCGTGGGATGGTGAGCCACACCAACCCGCAAGTAATGGTGTTTGCCAGCAGCCAGTGTCACTGTCCTCTGAAGGGTGACGGCGTCGGCACCCGGCTGCGCGCGCAGGACCCGATGGCGGCCAAAGTAGTCCGCCAGCACCACGGGTGGATTCTCGGAGCTCGCCATGGTCAACTGCCACTCCGGTTGCCAATTCCCTGTGACCAGCTTCAGCTTTTCCCGGTAATAATCCTGCATTTCGCGCCGATTGCGCTTGATGAGCTCATCGGAATACATCTCCTGCCGCGCCAACGTACGCGGCTCTTTCACGGGGATCGCGAAGACCCGCTCCTCGCCGGCGCCAGAAACATGTCCCCCGTTTTCGAGGATCACCTTCTGACCGATCTCCACCGTCTCACGGGCGATGTCAGAGATGTGGAGCCAGCGCGGTAAGCCTCGCAGGCAATAGTTCTCGTAGGTATCGTGAAAGATGAGAGACCATCGGGGGTCGATTCCGGAGGCACCGAGCATGGTGCCGAGGATTCCCCCCGCCGTGGCCGGATTGCAGTCTGAGTCCCAGCCGCAATGCATAGCGGTAACGACCGTCTTCCCGAAATCCTTATCGCCATACAGCAGCCCGATCAGCACGGCCCCACCGTTGACGACTGCGGAGCTCTCTTCGGTGGTTGAGTCACTGCTGTATTTTTTGGCCAAAAGTTGCCGGGTCACCCTCCAATCGGGCTGTTCCCGGTGCCAGCGCAGGACGTCGTCGACCATCGCGCGGTAAGCGCTGTTCGGCGGCAGGACAGACTGGGCGCGGCGGATCACTTGTTCCACATCCGAGGAGAAGAAGGCTTCGCTCAGCATGGCGGCCACCATTACGCTACCATCCACACCATCGCCCCAACACATGATGTGCCCGCCGTGGTCCGCGATTTCGGCCGCTTGATTAATCATCCCCGGGGCAACCCAGCCCGCGGAATCAAAGTCGATTTGAGCGTCAATATCGTGACCACCGTTGTACCCAGGGAATCCAGTCTTCGGCGGCATTATGCCGGCCCAGTAGTGTTCCAGGGCAATGCTGTTTGCGCCCCACACTTTCCCCCGGAAGAGCTGGTCGGACCACTCCCGCATGTACTGCTCATAGGTCGGATGCGTCCCGTACTTCTTCAGGCAAATCTGAATGAGCAGGGGAAAATACAGGTCGTCGCCGGAATACAGATCGGAGAAGTGGTCAGGGATTTCGCCAAAATAGCTGATGTCCGACGGCGGCCATGTTTCTGCGAACTCTCTCGGCACGCCCAGCGTGACCCCGCTGATCTTCCCCAGCCAACCTCCTTGCGCCTTATCGAGGTATTGGCGATAGGTTATCTGTCGCGTGGGGACATCAGCGGCGGTGGCCAGAGGCAGCCACAGCAACGCTGCCAGGAGAAACTTGTATCGCATGCGCATGAGGGTCTCCAGTGCATAAATTCATTCGATTCGGCAATTCCGCCCGAGCCGTTCCAGTCGACAACTCCAGCGTGGAGCGTTACCACCGACGCTTCTGCCCAGACCGCAGGGATCTTGGTGAGCAGCAGGCGTAGCGCCCAACTTACCTTCAAGGGCCAGTGTGAGGCGACTCCTGCGGGGTGGGGGGACGATTTTCGCGCTTACCGGGGGCGTTGCCCCCGGCTACTAGCGGTATCCCCTTTGGGGATCAGAGTTTGAAATCGCCTGCGGGTTTTTCCGCAACCTGTTTAGCCACGCCATTGCAGCGCTGTTCTAGCTAATGCCGCGTCCCGCGCAGCTTGCAGCCGCAGACGGCGCGGGACGCGGGGCGAACAGAGGGCGGGAGCCCCTTCCAGGGTCGGCGTTGCCAACTTAGAACGTGAACTTCAAGCCAAACTGAATGTCCCGTGGCTGTCCGGCGCTGGTAATCGTATTGTACGATCCGTCGGTTATGTTCATATGTGGATCGCCGAAGTTCGCGTGGTTGAGAGCGTTGAAGAATTCCGCACGGAATTGCCCCTTCCAGCGCTCACCCATTTGGAAATTTTTCATGAGCCCGAAGTCGATGTTGACCATGCCGGGGCCGGTAATTGCCGACCGGCTGGTATTCCCGAACCTGTAGACCCCGTTATTTTGATCAGCTGAGAGAAGCGCCGTCGTGAAGCACGCATCATTAAACCAGTGGTTGATGGATCGGTTGGAGATATCGCCATCGCAGAGACGGTCTGGCCGCCAGGAACCCGTCCCGACATTGGCAAAGTCCTGCCCCGACTGCGGGGTCTCGGGGAAACCGGTCTGGGCACTGAAAATACCCGACATTTCCCAGCCCCCCAGGAACGCATTGGGGATACGCCCCATGCCGCCCGCGAAACGCCGACCGCGACCAAACGGCAAATCTGCGACGGCACTGAAAGTAAGCCGGTGCCGGGTGTCGTTAATGTCGCGAGCGTATTCGGCACCGAGGCCGTTGTCGTTCTGTGCCAGCCCGGCCCAGCTATCAGCGCCGGCGCCTTCCTCACCCTCGTTGTTCGCAAGTGATTTGGAATAAGTATAGCCGGCGGTGAGATTGAATCCCTGCGCCATCTTCTTGATCAACTGCAGCTGCAGACTGTTGTAGTTCGCGCTGGCTCCAGAGCTGGATAAGGCCGTGTAACCGAAATCCGGATAAATGCGCCGGGCTTGAATGTCCCCGGGCCCCGGGACGGCCTGGTTGCCAAAATCGTGAAAGTGGCTCATCTGAAACGCGTCGGTTCCGAGGTATCGGACTGACAAGGCCATGTTCTGGGTAAGCTGGCTATCGATTTCGAAATCCCACTCATAGATGTAAGGCTGCCGGAAATTGGGATCAACGTTCATCGACATGTAGGAATTGGCCAGGGTCGGCAAGGTCAAGCCCGTAAAGGCTGTTGCCGTGGTGACCTCGGGCGCCGCGAAGTTGCCGCTGGGGATCTGTGCTTGATTGAGGATCTCGGAAAAAGTGGCGCCGTCGATGGGGTTCCCGTCTCCGTAATGGAATACATTAAATTCGGACACGTCGAAGAACAACCCAAATCCGGACCGGATAACCAGGCGGTCCGATTTAGTGGGCCGGTAAGCAAACCCGAGGCGCGGGGCCCAGTTGAAGTGATCGGCGAAGGCCAAGGATCGGGCCGTTCTGCCGGTAAAGCCGTATCGCTTCATGTCCGACGAACAAGCGATCAGCCTTTGTCCCTCCGCGTTTGTATACAACGGGTTATTGCAGTACTCGCCCGCCCTCTGGTAGCTCGGGAGCACCATCAGCGCATTCCCAGGGTGCAAGAGCCCGGCGCCCGGAATGGGGAACAAGACCGCGCCTACGTTGTGGCGGTCCGTGGGGAGCTCATGATATTCCCATCGCAAGCCGGCATTGATCGTCAGCTTACTCGATGCCCTCCAGTCTTCTTGAATAAACGCGTTCCAGAATTTGCCATCGTGGTTCAGGAAGGTAGCGGTCACCGTCCGGGCAAAGGAATTGGGGTAGCCCAGCAGGAAATCGGCGATGGGGGAATTACTGTACAGGCCATTGTAACCGAATTGCCCGTCGGGAGAGATGGCGCCCTCATTCCCCAGAGATTGGTAAGGCTCGATATCAACCCCAAACGCCAGGGTGTGCTTCCCCTTGATGAGGGTCACCGTATCGTTGTACTTTTCCACCATGTCAGGTGATGCCGAAGGCCGGTAGCCTGAATCGCCCACAGTGGAATAGTTATTGGCAAACGTAAACCCGGGGAAGCCTTCGAGTTGGGGGGAGAGTGCCTTCAACCCTGGAATCCCGAAACTCTCCACGAAGCCGGGCGGCTTGGGGCAACCCTCGCAATCACCGTTATTCACGTTGCGGCTGAAACCCAGGCGCACTTCATTGAGCATGTTCGGACTAATCGTGTGGGTCCAGCTTAGGGCCAGATTCTGACCGCGAAAGCGAACGGTGTTCTCGAAACCAGGGAGCGTGGAATAGGCCGTGGTAGGTGTGACGATGTTCGACTGGGCGAAAATGTATCGCCCAAAGAACTTGTCCTTGACGCTGAATTCGTGGTCGATCTTGACGAGGAATTGGTTGTCCCGGCGCTTGTCGGGGGGGTCTGTGACGAAGTTGCTGTAAATTGCCCCTGGCACGTTGGGGGCCGGGAAGGCATTGAGCGAGATGACCTTCTTGGCCACAGGATCGAACATATTTTGCGGAATCAAATTGCCCGTAAAAGCGTTCGCTACACTCGTGGTCGTGCCGTCGCCGCACACTATCGAATGAATCGACCCGGGGTCGAAAATCTGGCCCGTGTCCCACACCGGATCGCTCCCGGAGGGATTAACGCAGGGTGAAAAGGTCTGGCCAGTAAACAATTGTGAGAAGTCTCCCTGGAGCATTTGCGGGGTGGGAACCGTATCAACGTAGTTGTTTCCCTTGCGGAGGCGAAGGCCCTCGTACCCACCGAAGAAGAAGGTCTTGTTTTTCTTGATGGGCCCGCCGATGTAACCGCCGAATTGGTTACGCTGTAACTGCCCTCGCGCAGTTCCTGGTATTTCGTCTCCGCTGACGTCCAATTGGTTTTGGTCGAAGAAGTTGCGGGAGTCCAGGTTGCGGTTACGCAAGAATTCGAAGGCAGTTCCGTGGATTTCATTAGTACCGGACTTGGTGACCAAGTTGATTGTAGAGCCGGCGCTCTTTCCGAACACAGCGGAGAAGGACTCGGTCTGTACCTTGAACTCCTGTACCGCGTCGGGGGAGGGTTGCACTGAGAAGCCCCCAGAAAACAGGTCCTTGGCGTCGACACCGTCGATCAAGGTGTTGTTGCCGGAACCCCGGGCACCATTGGCAGCGTAGGTGTTTTCGCTGAACGGAGAACCTCCTACGAAGCTCGAGAACCCGCCGCGGTCGGCAACGGTGCCAGGCATTAGGAGGGGAAGCGTGCCGAAACGACGGATGTTCAGAGGGAGTTCGGTCACCTGGCGGGTGTCAATCATCATGCCCACCGTGGCCGTGGCCGTCTCGACTTGCGGAGCAAGGCCGGCCACCTCCACACTGGTCGTGACCGCGCCGACCTTCAGTTGGAAGTCGATGCGCGCCTGCTGGTTGACATCCAACTTGATGCCCTTTTGAATCGAGACTTGAAAGCCAGGATATTCCACCCTGAGCTCATAGGTCGAGGGTCGAAGGGAAGGCACAATGTAGTTCCCATCAAGGCCGGTCTTGGCGATGACGGACTGCCCGGTGGCAGGGTTCGTTACCGTGACGGTCGCCTCGGGAATTGGTGCACCGCCGGGATCCGTCACCGCACCGTACACTGTGGCCTGGATTTGCTGAGCGCAGCAAGGGACGACACCAAAAAGCCAAAGGCCTGCCGTAAGGGTAACAAAACTGACCACGCTTGCTAACGGCTTGAAATACCTATGGATCCGCATCAGATTTCTCCTTCTTGGTTTTTTTTGGCTTGCGCAGCGTCCATGCATCGCGCGTAGTTCTCGCTGGCTTTGTAAGCCGGTATGAATATCATAGCCAACTTGATGGGATTGTATCCGGTGTTCACTATCTTGTGCTTCTCCCCCGCCGGAACCCACATGGCGATGTCTTCCCGGATGGGGGTCTGCGCACCCTCGTGGACGCAAAGCCCCTCACCCGAGACCATATGGATCAGCTCTGGACGATCATGGGAATGGTAGTCAGTTTGTCCACCGGGGGGCAGGATGGCGTGGCTAAATGTGATCTCGGCCACTCCCTCTTTGTCGGGAGCAAAGAGCACCTTGATATGCCGCCGGAACGGAGCGGAAATCTCGACACCTTGTTCTTCCCAAGCCTTAACCAGTTTCATCCGTATGCCTCCAAGCCAATCCAGCGTTAATGTCGAGAGGCTTGAGAACGTGTCTAATCGACGCGATAGCGGCCCGTCCTGTTTGGGGCCCTCGGCCCCGCCGGAAATGTAATCGATTGCATAAGCTCTTGTACGCCGCTAACAGACAGGTGTCAACAACAATTTTAGCAGCGGATTTAACCCGCTAGATATGTTTCAGATGGGATCATACAGGTGCGTCGGATCTATCTGCTAAGAAGCCGCTAGGAGAACCAGAGACTTGCTCCTCGACCAGAGATCGATTACATTAAACTTAGAATTGCTTGATTGCGAGTTTCGGCATGAGTGCTTTGATGCCAAAGAAACGTTCGAAGAGAATTGAAACCCCCGCGGCACCTACCGTAAAGCAGGTAGCGGAGCGTGCGGGTGTCTCCACAGCTACGGTGTCGCGGGTTCTCTCGGGAGCCCCATATGTAAGTGATGGGTTGAATCACCGGGTCAGAGAGGCGGCACGCGAGCTTAATTACCAGCTGAATCGCATCGCTCGTAACTTGCGGACACGAACCAGCCGAGCGGTGGGTGTAGTCATCCCGGACATTGAGAACCCGTTCTTCGGCAGGGTGGTATGCGGTATCGAGGACGTGCTTCAAGCCGCCGGTTACTCTCTATTGCTCTCCCACTCCAACGAGAACCCGAACCGTGAACAAATCAACCTCCGGACTTTCCTGGCCGAAGGCGTAGCGGGCATCATTTTCACTTCAAGCAGCACCGAGACAAGCGAGTACGAACATCTTTTGAAGACGGGCATGCCTTTAGTCGCGGTGTCGCGCATTCTCCCGGGTATTAAAGTCGACATGGTGACGGTTACCAACAGCGAGGGGGCACACGCCGCCGTTTCCCATCTGATCGCCCTGGGACACAAGCGCATCGGCATGATCAACGGCCCTGCATGGATCAGCACGTCCCGCCAGCGATTGTTGGGCTACGAACAGGCTTTCGCCGCCGCTGCTTTGCCGGTTCCGCGGGACCTCGTGCAACACGCGGATTGGCGCCAAACTGGAGGCTACCATGCGATGCAGACTTTACTGCAAATGGCTCCTCCCACGGCGGTCTTTGTCGGGAGCAATCTACTGACTCTCGGCGCGTTGCAGGGGATACATGAACGCGGATTGAGCATACCCGGCGACATTGCAGTCGTGGGATTCGATGATCTGCCGTGGGCGACGTCCCTGCAACCACCGCTCTCAGTGGTGGCCCAGCCGGCATTTGAAGTCGGAGTGACTGCGGCACGTTTGCTCCTCGACCGCCTCCATGACCCGGCTCGCCCGCCAAGGCATATAACTCTAGAGACCCGATTGATCGTCCGCGCCTCGTGCGGAGCTGAAATTAGACACGGGAGCGCCAGTTGTACGTGAATCTACCAGAACAGGAAACCGCTTAAGAATGTCCTCCCTTCCCGCCGGCAGAATCATCATCGAGCGGACTACTTGGCTATCGCTGCTACAATCGCTGTCAGAGGAATTCCCACGGGCCCAATGGGCTGCGGCCCGTACCCGAGCCGAACCACGACCAGGTCAAGGGAAGGGACAACAAAGCACCGGTTGGTGGCAAATCCCATAAAAGCAAAAGCGTCTTTGGGAACGCGTGGCCACAGATTGCCCTCCGTATTGACCCAGAATGTATACCCATAGTTGGGGTTAACACTCTGGGAGCTTCTCGTCGCGAGGTCAATCCACCACTTCGGAACGATCTGTTTGTCCTTCCATGTCCCTCCACGCGACAGCATATAACCCAAGCGCGCGAAGTCGCGGGCGGTGAGACGCAGGCCACTGTGGGCATTGGTGTGGGGGCCGAGGTTTCCCCCGCCTCCTTGCAGGTCCCAGCCGGAGTTTTCAATCCCGATAGGCTGGAAGACCCGTGCCTTCATGACGTCGCCTATTTCCTGGCCCATGACATGCGAGAAAATCAAGGCCAGGTGCACAAACCCAGCATCCGAATAGTCCCAGGCCTCACCGGGTTGTGCGTAGAGTCGTGCTGCCGAGTTTCCAAAGCGGTCGGACTGCTTACCCAGCCCAAATTCAAACTCTCCGCCGCCCGGGGTAACCTCGATTCCGATGATGCCGTGATCCTCACCGGGTATACCTGAAGTCATACTCAACAGATGGCGCAACTTGATCTTCTCTTTGCCGGGGTCGGTGAGGGGATAGCCTTCGGGGACGAACGAGTAGGCGGGGCTGTCGAGGTCAATCTGGGCGTCCTTAGGGAGCCGATGGTTGCGGCTATCGTCGAGGAGCAACCCATAGGCGATCCCGGTGGCGGACTTGGTGCAGGACCAGACATCGAAAGTGGTCTGGGGCATAGCGGGGACTCCCATCCATTCGCGCACGATATACCCGTGCCGGATAACCAGCAGCACCCATGGGCCTGCGTAGAGGGCTGTCGTCGTTTGGCCCACTTTGTCCAATTTCTCAGGATCCATCGCCGCCAGCCTGCGCACCTCCTCGTCATTCTTACAGCGTCGCCAGCCGCCCGCCGACTCCGGAGCAGGATAGTAGCTTTCGGTTGATTCCGGCTTATCTGCGGGGAGGCCCCATCCCAAGGTGAGGTGCAATCCGCTGACGGCCGCAAGGCTGAGGAATAGACCTATGAAAAGACGAGTGACGGTTCTCATGACGGACCTTCTCCTTTATTCGCTTGAAATTCCCGGGCGTTCCAGCAGACTCTTAGCCGGAAGCCGGGAGGTCACCTTGGTGACTCGCCGCCCCCGATGGGGTCAACCTCTCCTCCGGGAACAGGCCTTTGGCTGGTTCGATATATTTCCAACAACCCAGGGCAATAGTATTAAGGAGTGCGGCGAGGCAGAAGTATGCCTTTATATTTCCAGCCCAACCTACGAGGAGAGGAAACAGCAACGAACTTGCCAATGAACCCATAGCCCCCAGCGTATTCATGGCAGCGGACAGCGTCCCCGAACACGTGCCACCCACATCGCAACAGACCGTCCAACTGGAACTTAGGGTGAAATCCACTCCGAATATTGTTAAAGCAAAACAGGCTACGAAAGATCTGGCGGAGGGCATGAAAGGGGACGCGAACAACGTCGCCGTAGCCAGCCCAAAGCCCAACATGGCCGGCAGCGTGCGGGACAATTTCCAGTGGCCCGCTTTGTAGATCCAATCGACGGCGATGCCGCCGCTCCACGTTGCAAGCGCCCCACAGTACAGAGGAATGCTTGCGTACAGACCCGCCTCGCTTGTCGTGATAGCGTACCGTGCTCGCAAAAATGGCAACAGCCAGCTCAAGCAAATAAAGAACGTAAAATTGCAGGCAAAGTACTGATAGATAATGAGGTAGAAATTGCGCGACAAGAGAAACGCCCGCCAGGGGACTTTGTTGTTTGCTGCCGGCCGGGCGCTGTCGCCCGAGGCTGAAATAACCTCTGTCTTGCGCATGTGAAGCTTGACCCCCGGCGTGTCACGGAACCACCAAAACCAGATCGCGGCCCATATCGCACCGATGATTCCCAGCCATGCAAAACTCCTTCGCCACCCCAGCCATGCCACGCACAGGGGTGTAACCATCAACCCAAAAGCCGCGCCCAATCTTGATCCCATGTTGAGAAGTCCCATGGCCAGCCCCCGCTCCCGCGGGAGCGTCCAATTGTGGAGGGCGCGCGTCGCCTGTGGGAAGACACCCGCCTCGGCAAGGCCAAATAGGAATCGGATGCTGATCAGTATGGCGATCCCGAAGGCTAGCCCCGTGCATAAAGTGAACAGCGACCATAAAAAGACGCTGAGGGCGAGAGACTTCCTCGGACCCCATCGGTCCGCCAGCAAGCCAGAGGGAAGCATGAAGACGGCGTAGCCGAGGGCGAAGGCGCCGAAAACCATGCCGAAGGTCAAGTCGCCGATACCCAAGTCGCGGGCCATCTCAACTTTGGCGCCAGAAATCCCGGCGCGGGCCAGAATCGTCAAGAAAGAAACAAGAACCACGGCATATACAACCTCCCGACGCTCGCGAGAGGAAGCTACGGCCGCAGATTGGTTATTGGGCTGCGGGAGGGTCGTCATGCTCGAAATAGGGCAATTTGTTGGTTTCATGCTACGTAGGGTCGATCGACGGTCTCGTATTGCTCGAAACAGCGAACACCGCGGCGCGCCCACTTTTCCCGAAAGGACAGGCTTCGCTCGGAGGGCGACTCAAAAGGCCTCTGCGGTTCCCGGACGAGATTGGAGTCCTTGCCAAACCAGGGAAGTCGTGAAGCGATCCAGTCAAAATCCCATCGCCTTTCCACCGCCGGGTTAACGTTCAAGCCCCAACCTGGAATCCACCCGCTTGATCTGAGAGCACTCAGGCGGCAGCCCCGTATTCCAGGGCGGCGTCATACATCGCTGCTACATTCTGGGGCGGCACGTCCGCCTGTATATTGTGTACTGCGGCTAAAACGTAGCCGCCATCCGCGGCCAGATCGTCGATGCGGCGCTTGACTTCATCACGCACATCCGCAGGTGTCCCGTGGGGAAGCACGCGGCCAGTGTCCACGGCGCCCCAGAATGACAGATCGCGGCCATATTCGCGCTTCAACTTCTTCGTATCCATGTGCGCCGCCGAGACCTGTACTGGATTCAGTGCATCAACGCCCATCTCGATGAAGTCGGGGATGAATGCAGTCACGGAGCCACAGGAATGCAGGAACAGCCTTTTGCCGTGCCGCTTGACAGCCCCCATCATGATGCGGTGATGCGGCTTGATCATGCGCCGGTAGACCTCCGGTCTAAGAAGCGGCCCTTGCTGGGTCCCAAGGTCTTCGACAATCGCCACCACATCGATAAACTCACCTGCCTCGGACAGAGCCCGCTCGGCTCCCCGAGTCCAGAAGTCCATGATGCGTTCCATTAGCCCTTCTGCGAAGACCGGATTGGCGAGAAGATCTTCGAGCCATTGGGCGAAGCCGCGAACAAATTGGGCCAGATGGACGAGTCCCACCCAAAGATTGAGAACCACGGCTTGATCCGTGGTTTCGTGGAGAAGTTTCGCACGTTCGCGCAAGCCGCGGTACCGCCCAGGGTCGTCAGGATCGGGCCAGGCGAACGCTTCCAGATCCTTTAGGGTCGGGCTGTCGAGGCGGCAAAACGGGCCATCGGAATTGATGAAATGCCCTCCCGCCGGTTTGGTCCAGGTCACGCCCCATTCATCCATGTAAGTGTTATCCGAAAGGTAGCCTCCAGTGTCGCGTTCGGGCGCGCCAATCACCAGCGGACGTGCGTCCAGGCTGAATCGTGACACAATGTCCTCGCCTGGGATCACGGTAGCCGCACGGGACAACAGAAACGCGGGGGTCGGCTCCAGCGTCAAGCCCAACCATGCGCGGAGCGAGGTATACGCTTGAGCGTTAATGCTTGTACTGAAGGTGGAGCCGAGATCCACCGGAACCCGGTCCGGTGCTGAATGAGCTAAGGCGGAAAGAATCCGTTCGCGGTGAGTCATCGTATCAGGCGCCTCATCTCAGAGTGGTCGTGCCGACATTTCCTTGCTGCTTTCGAATCCGCAAGAAGAACGAACGATGAGCCGTGTTTCGAGCACCACCTGTCGGCGCGGCAGGGCGGGTTCGCGAACGCGGGCGAGCAGTAGTTCGGCAGCAGTCCGACCCACTTCGAAGGCCGGTTGCGCGACGGTTGTCAAGGGAGGCCGCAGGGATATCGCCCAGGGCATTTCATCGAAACCCACAATTGCCATCTGACCCGGAATGTCGAGGTGGCGCTCATGAATGGCTTGCAAGGCGCCCAGCGTCAGCAGGTTACTTCCGGCAAACACCGCGGTGGGAGGGCAAGCCAGGTCCAAGAGTTGCAGCATGGCGGAATAACCCGCTGCCTGCCTGAAATCGCAGTGAACGATAAGGTTCTCATCCGCGGGCAGGGCGGCCTCGCGCAGCGCGTCTTCATAGCCCGACTGGCGGTCACGTGCGGTCGTGAGTACCAGGGGCCCGTTAATGATGGCGATGCGTTGGTGGCGGAGCCGGATCAGATGCGAGGTGGCGGCATAGGCGCCATCCCGATTCGCCACGGTGACCTGATCGATGCGCCAACGGCTCAGGAGGCGGGACACAGCGACCATCGCCAAGCCGGCTTTCCCCAGCTCCACGTAGAGCGGGGAAGGAGCACGGCTGGCAGCGAAGATCAAGCCGCACACGCCCTCGGCTCGAAATACCTCCAGGCGACGCACCTCTTGATCGGGATCCTCATTGTAATTGGCCAAAAGCAGCGAGTAGTCGGTCTTTCTGAGAACGTCTTCAATCCCGCAGACGACGCTGGTGAAAAAGGGATTCTCGATGTCTGGAATCAGGACCCCTACCGCACGACTGGAACGCACCCGGAGGTCGCGGGCGGCGCGGTTGGGTCGGTAGGCTAGTGACCGTACTGCTTCGAGGACTCGCGAGCGGAGCGGTTCCCGGACGCCGGCCGATCCCGAGAGCACGCGCGATACGGTGGCGGTGGAAACGCCGGCACGCTGGGCGACTTCCTTGACGGTGGGCGCCGCCGACCGGGCGTTAGCCGAATTATCTGCGTCACGCATTGGACAGGCAATCCCACGACGTAGTTCAGAACGGCCACAATACATTGCTCTGCGAGCTTTGTGCCTGCCCCGCCGAGGGCCTGGTGTTCCGCCAGTACCGGGCCGGTTTTCCGGGATCGCCAGGTAATCGTTTTCAGCAGCATCATGAAACTCGCGATATGAGATGTCAAGTAGTTTTGAGGACTTAGTGCAGGGATGCGATATGCCATCGATTTTCTGCTTGACTAGGGTACCTCCAGGAGTACAATCCGCTACGGTGAATGAGTAAGCGATTACATAACTCTTCCGCGAGATAACGGTTCGCGCCGGTAGGTTCAGGAGTGATGCGCCGATTAGAGAACAAAATCGCAGTCGTTACCGGCGCCGGCCGCGGCATTGGCCGATCTATCGCGATCCGATTTGCGCAGGAGGGTGCCGGCGTCGTTGTCGCCGATCTGGATGCGCCGAGCGCCGCCAGAACCACGGCGGAGATCGAGGCCTCCGGGGGCCGAGCTCGCGCCCATGCGGTCGATGTGGGCGATCAAGCCCAAGTTGAGGAGTTGATGGCTTCGACCGTACGGGATGGGGCGAGGATTGACGTACTCGTGAACGTGGCCGGCGTGGGGCTGACCAAACTGATCCTGAACACCACCTTGGCACAATGGGAACACGTGCTGCGAGTCAACCTGACCGGCTGCTTTCTGTGCTCGCAGGCAGCCGCCCGGGTTATGACGGCGCAGGGGTGTGGAAAGATCATCAACATCGCTTCGCTATCCGGGCAGCGCGGAGGGACCGGCCGCGCTGCGTACGGCGCCTCGAAGGCCGGGGTTACCATGCTGACGAAGGTTATGGCCGTCGAGATGGCACCCTACGGAATCACGGTGAATGAAATCGCCCCGGGCCCGGTTAATACCGAAATGACCGCGGTGACTCACGATGAAGCCACGCGGAACGCTTATCATCGCCTGATTCCCATGGGCCGCTACGCGGAGCGCGATGAGATTGCCGCTGCCGCGGTCTTCCTCGCCTCTTCCGAAGCGGATTTTGTTAACGGCCACACCCTTAATGTGGACGGGGGGTTCGCGGCGGCGGGGTTGATTTTCGACCTGAAGGAGTAAGTGATTCGGCCTGATGCTCAGGAGATCCAGATGAAAATAGTTAAAGCTTGGGAAGAAAAAGGGGTCGAGATCCCCGCCCCTTACCGCCGCACGATTAAGGTGCTCTTCGCTCCCGATAAGGAAGGTGTCGAGGAACTGTTGTTCAGTCACGCCATCCTTCCGCCGAACGGCTGCACCGACTACCATCGCCACGACCGGCCCGAATTGATCTATGTAGTCTCGGGCAAGGGAGTGTGCGTGCATGATGGCCAGGAGACGCCGGTGCAAGAGGATGTCGCGCTTTGGGTCCTGGCGGGCGAACAGCACCAGATGATCAACACAGGTGACGTGCCGCTCAAGCTGGCCACCGTCTTCGTCCCCGCCTATAAGGCTAGCGATAACTACAATCGTTGCCTGGACGCAGCGGAGGCTGGGGCCGTCAAACGATAACATGCGCCTTGGCATCAGCTCTTGGACGTATCCGTGGGCGCTCGGGGTGGGCGGATTCGCACCCCCGTCCCAGCTGTTTACGCTGGCGGACTTGCTCGAAAGAGCCGCGGCACTCGGGGTTGGGGTCGTGCAAGTCGCCGACAACTTGCCGCTCCACAAACTGGAAGTAGCCGAACGCCGCGACGCTCGCGATCACGCTGCCAATCTGGGCCTCACGATTGAAATCGGAACGCGGGGTGTCCAGCCGGCACACCTACTTCGCTACCTGGACCTGGCGGTTGAATTCAACGCGGTCCTGCTTCGAACGCTTACCCACACTGTCGAATCGCAACCAACCCTGGAACAGGCGGAGAAATGGATTCGTGAAGTGCTGCCGGAGTTTGAAGCCGCAGGTATCACCCTTGGCCTGGAGAACTACGAACGGCATTCCTGCCGCGATCTCGCGGCTATGGTGCGCAGACTCGAAAGTCGCCACGTGGGCGTTTGCCTGGACACCGTGAACTCCCTTGGGGCGCTGGAGACGCCGGAACGCGTTGTGGAAACGCTTGCCCCTCTAACCGTGAACCTCCATGTAAAGGACTTCGTGATCGGCCGGGTGCCGCAGATGATGGGCTTCATGGTTAGCGGGGCGCCCGCGGGGGAGGGCATGCTGGATATCCCATGGCTACTTGGGCAGATGACCCAAAGCCACGCTAATATGTCTGCAATCCTCGAGCAGTGGCCACCCCTGAGAGAATCTGTCGACGCCACCATAGCGATGGAACGGGAGTGGGCCGAACGCGGGGTTCGATACCTCCGCTCATGCGGCTGTACATAGTGGATCGATTGGCATGTCGCTTGCAGAAAACGGACGAGGCGAAAAAATATGGATCTTCTCAGAGCAATGAACCCCATCCGCTGGGGACTTCTCTGAGATACGATGGGTTATTGTGACAGAGCCACCTCCTGGTGTTGGAAGGCCATTGGTTTTCGCTCGGCGCTCGCGTGGGAATTTGATGAGCTCCTTTGCAGCGAGGAATTCACTCCACCCCCCGGCTGAGAAACGGATGGTCAACTACTTCGGCACGGTCGTTTGTGAGTTCTTGTTCAGAGTCATCATCATGCGCTGCGGTCCGCCTGGAGAATAGCTTTGCTTCCATTTGCGGTTCCAAGGAAATATGGTAGCAATGCAAAGGTTATAAGCACTAAAGTGAGTTGGGTCAGCCAGATAGCGACCATTTGTAGGAGTCCTGAAGGGCTGTGTTTTGCTCTCGTCCCGCTCATGCGGCCATTAATGGCAAATAAATAAGTGGTCGTTCAGCAATGAGGTAACCCGCACCCGTGCGGGTATTCTTAATGCTTTATACCCTTTGATCTTTGGCAGGGAAGCAACATCTCGGTGCTCCAGTGGGAGGACCATGCAGGCTTGGCGCTACGCGGGACGAGCCCCCTGCATCTAAATCGTACCGTGACAACCAACTGCATCTCGGCGGGGGGGCGATCACATGACGGATATGGAAAAGCCGCAAGGACTGAAGGTCAAATCCTGAGCTACTGCTTCACTTCGCGTACCAGCCTTTTGTACTGCTGGGCGATGGTGGCGTTCTTGGGATCAAGAAGGTAGGCGGTGCTGAATTCTTCGATCGCAGAGCGGCGATCACCCTTGATTTCCAAGGTAAGCCCAAGGTTGTTGTGAGCCGCTGCATGGTCTGGCTTTAGGCGGATGGCAGCGCGGTATTCAACGATGGCCCCGTCCCAGTCGCCTTTCTTTGAGAGCACGAGGCCGAAGTTGTTGTGGGCGTCTGCTTCGTTTGGCTGGAGGCGGATGGCGGTTCGGGATTCAGCAAACGCCTCATCTAGGTCACCTTTTCTCCTCAACGCCTCGCCGAGGTTGTAGTGAGCCGCTCCAAAGTCCGGCTGGAGGAGAATGGCCGTCCGGCATTCCGCAATGGGTCCGTCCAAGGCGCCTTTATCATTGAGCGCGATGCCGAGGTTGGGCGGCATTGTATTTTCGCCGTTCGGAGCCATTTCCTTCCTACCATTTCCTACCACTTTTCAGGGTCATTGGCAGCTCAGATTTGTCGAAATTAACCGCTAAACTCAAGTTGCCGAAAAACAGGTGCTGTTTCCTCTTGTGTGTTTCAAAGGCTTACGTTTTACGATAAAATTCGGAAAAAAGAGGAGCACCCATGGACGGAGTCCTCCCTTAGGCACCAACTTTCCCTTTCTATTTCTGTTTGCAATAACTTAGAAAGTTGTCCAGTATCTTGGTGTCTGTAATATCTCAAAAATAGACTGTGGTCACCAAAGCCCTCGTCCACGCTGAATCAATTGATGTTGGCGCGGTTCCGCACGGACTTGTCGCTGGAGAAAGATGCACCGGAGCCCAGACCGGTTCAACCGCCGGAACTGGGGTCGGTCATTGAACTGCCGGAGGTCGGCGGGCTGCATCACCGCGACGAACGGCGGGCGGCTTGAAGAATTGTTCGCGAACTGAAGAGGGGTGTTTTCTGACCTGGAATCGGCCGAGATCCGTGAAGACTCCGGCCCGCTGGGAACAGGACCTTCCCCAAGCTCGCACCGCCATGAAATCTGGAGCCCGCGTCTGCTAAGCAACTCCCTTAACCTTTTGACGCCCCTATAAATTAGCCGCTCTTTGCGGTCGATCGAGTTTTTGGCAGGGCCACGGAGCCCCATCTCCATAAGGAAGATGATTGCATCCCCGAACTTCCCCCAGCCGTCGGCCCGTTGTCGTTACATAGCTGCGAAATAGCCAAAAGAGTTCCGCTAAATATACGGCGCCACCTGCGCCAACTTGCAGGAACAAATTGCTGTAGCTGTGTACCTGAAATAGTAGGCGAAACGACAGAAGCACCGCGGCAAGCGGAGCGCAGAGAACAACAGGCAGCAAGTAAGCTTGCCTAAGGTAGGTGAACAAAGGGACGTTTAACTGGCAACATAGATGGCGCGGCAGGAAGAACAGGCTTGTACAGACCAGAGGGAGTGCTGTCCCCCAAGCGACTCCCACGATCCCCATGCGTCGAACCAGGACGAGGCTCAGGAGCAGATTGGCAACGCCCTCCAGGACAAGAACCGCGGCCAGCCGCCGATGCCGGCCGATGCCCAGCAGGATCTTAACGGAACTCGCCTGGGCCAAGTAGAGGGTCTTGGGCACCAGCAGCAAGACCAGTATCAAATAACTCGCCTGGTATTTCACGCCCACCCAGAGTGCGATGATCGGGTTGCCAAAGATGATCAATGTGGCGCAGATGGGGAATATCGTCAGCGCGCAGGCGCGATTGCCCATCACGAAAACCCTCCGCAGCCTGTCCAGGTCTCCCGTCACCTCGAGCTGGCTGGACATCGGAGTGAAGATCTGTGACAGGCCCTGCACAATGAGGCCGGAGTATTCGACCAGCTTCGACCCAATCGCAAAGTAGGTTATGGCGCTGGACGACACGAACATGCCAATCACCACGGCGTCGGATTGGAAACGCAGCTTTTCCGCCAGGACCACCAGGAAAGCAACGGAGCTGTAACCTATAACGGAGCGCCACATCGGGAGGTCGATGTACTTCACTCCGAGCCGGAGATGCAACGTGTGTGGAACCATCAAGATCAGGGTGACATAGCTGAGGACGTTCAGAATTACTGTAACGAGGGTAATTCCCAACAAACCGCCGCCCAGGTGCAGGATCAGCACAATTAAGAGCCCGCGCAACAGGCTGAAAACGACCTGCGCGGTGTGCGGTCGGAAGAAATCCTGCAACCCCGAAAGGATTCCCGCAAAAACGCTTAGAGGAAAAGTCAGGGCAACTCCTCCTCCCACCAGCAACACCAGAGTCCGCGCCGTGCGGAGCAAGCCGGGTGGGATTTTGAACAAAGCCGGCAAGTACCATGCGCAGAATCCCGTGGCCAGCAGGACTAGGAGGGCGATCAGCGCGTACGTGGAGATGCAGGTGTTCACGAAGCGGGTGAGACTGTCTTCATCGTGGGTCGCGGTAAACCTTGCCACGTAACGGACCACGGATTGGCGAATCCCCAAATCCAGGAGGCCATAGTAACCGGTCACCGAGAAGACAAGGATCCACACTCCGAAAGCTTCATCCCCCAGTCTGTGAAGAATAAAGGGGGACAGGAAAAACCCGACCGCGGCGTGAACGAAAAGGCCCGCCCATGACGCCGCCACGTTCTTCGCAGCCCGGATTTTCGGGTTCTCGTCGCTCATCGGGAAAGGCGGCGTCGGGAAGGCGCCGGATTTGCGTACTTCCATGCCGGGCTCACCGCTTCGCCACCTCTAACCCACAGCCCATCAGCAGGTCTTGGTAAGAATCTAATGTCGCAGCCGGATCACTGCCATACGCCAAGGTATAAGCGGGTACTTCTTCGAGTGCCCTGAGCACCTCGGCACGCCGAGGTGCAAATTTCTGGTCATCCCTGAACGGCAGGCTTTCCTTTAGCCGCGCGCGGAATTCCGCACAGCCCATGGGCAAGAGGTTCGGAACCGATGTTCGTTTTCTCTCGAGGAAAACGCACCCCACCGGAACCACTGGGCGCGCCGGGGTAGGAGTGTTCGAAGCTTGTTTCTCTAGGTAGAGGAAGGTCAGGTCGCGGTAACGAAAGGTCCGCGTCATCGCCTCCAATTCGGGGAGGAACTGAACCGTTTCGGGACGAAATGCCGCTGGCAGAAAGTCACCCCAGGCGTGCAATTTGGCAGCCTCCATTTCCAGGAAAACAGCCTGGTCAGCAAGAAATTCCAGCCCCAGCTTGCCAGCCAGATAGCCGGAGGTCGTCTTGCCGCTGTTGGGCGCTCCGAAAATCAGAATTCCCCTTTCCCCAGCAGCCACGCAAGCCGCCGACACCGGGACCAATCCCAGTCTGCCTGCCGTCAGGTAAAACAGATCGCCCAGAAAAGGGCTGCAGAATCCCGGCTCGTCCTCGGCCAACCCTTCGGCGAGAAAGGCCGCCGCCAAGCGCGCATCGAGATCAATTGCGATGAAATTCTTCTGCCCAATGTTGATGTAACGGAGGCTCTCATCCGAGAAGGCGGTCCTCTCCGGCCAGGGCGGCTTCATTTGCACCCGGGGTTCGCCGATAATCCTCCAAAGGAATTCCGGCCTGCTGTCCGCCGCCCCCTGGTATCGCGCCAATACTCTGAGCGCGCGGGAGAGAATCGCAGAACGGTTGGTCTCCAGACGCACCGGCCTTCCCATGAGCTGCAGGTCAGCGACGAAGGGAGTCAGCGTGAAGCGGCGGAGGGGATCTTGGCGCTCCGCCCTGATTTCCATGCGGTGGCACTCCACACTCCTCTGATCGTGCCCCCGAAAGAATGTGCGAGGTCGATCCCCGACCCAGCAGCGGTCCAATCTTTCTGCGACAGATTGCGGTGGTTCTCCGTACCGGAGCCTCCAGCAAGGGAGCATGACCAGGTTTGCAAGCATATCGCGTTGTGCTTCCACGGCCTCCGGGGCCTCTGCGATCAAACCTTCTTCCAGACGGCTCGCTGCTTCCGCGCCTGGCATCGGCGTTAAATCGAACGCTTCCCCCTCCCTTCGGTCCAGGAAGACTAAACCCTGCGGACTACAACGCTTCACTCGTGTGATGCCAGGCCAGCGATCCGGGTCGATGAGGAAAGCTCGCTCGCCATTCGGAGCAATCCCCGGGTCCAGACCCTGAAGTTCTGGAAACCATAGGGCACCCGCGGGGCGAAGCTTGAGCAGCGTGGGCAATCCCCAGGCAACCAACCCGCCATCTTGTCCGGAGCAATAGGTGCGGTCGTCAGACACGTATCCAAAACCGGCTCGGGCCAAGGCCAGGGCCAAGGTTGACTTTCCGGATCCGGAGTCGCCCGCCAGAAGCAGAGCGTTTCCATCTTTAGTGACGCAAGCGCAATGCAGCTCCAATACACCCACGGATGCGCTCAGGATTGATATCAGGACGGGAAGAATCACCGTCTTCCAGTAAGCGCAGTCGGCACCCATAGCCGGGGAAATGCGCCCGATGGCGAGGCGGGTTCTGAGGTTGATTAGAATCGAGTCTTGGTTGCTGAAGCCGCAGAAGATCAAATGGTTCAGGCCGCGGAAGAAAGGCTTTGGCCAGGGGGGCTGGGTTGTGCCCTTCGGGTCCACCCAGAAGCGCAGATGCAGCCTGGGCTTCGGGACGAGGCCCTCGACCGGGCAGAAGGTCGCACGGGCCGCGGTGAGGATGGCAGAGGAATTCGTCGAGATAACCCCCAGCGCTCCCGCCATGACATAGTGCTCGGTCAAGGGCGTTCGTGCTTCCTTGCGAAGAAAATCCCCAGAACTCATGCCGGGTGTCTGCCTCCCCCACTGTCCCCGCCCCTTGGGCCGCAGGAACCGGGGTCGAATCTCCAGGGCGCGATCGGGATCCTTTCCGTGTGCCAACTAGCTTCCCCGATTCGTGCCTACCCCGTGTCAGGGACCTGTCAGGCCCCTGTAAACATTTCCTTCTTTGAGACCGCAAGGCGTGGGAGTTTTTTTGCAGCGGCATGACATGTCTTTGACAATCGCAGGCGGGGCTTTGCGCATACTCGTTTGGTTCAAAGCTGAGCACCATCGACACGGGGTGGCGGATTGAAAGAATCAAAAAAAATCGTCTTCTTTGTTCCTTCCTTCTCAAGTATCGAGGCCACGGCTCCACTCGGCCTTCTCGCCATTTCTACTCCTCTGCTCCGGGCCGGATATGAGGTCCGCATCATCGACGCCACCATCGTGCCCGATTACCAGCAGAGGGTACTCGACGAGGTCAAGGATGCACTTTGCCTGGGAGTCTCGGTCGTAACTGGTCCCATGATCAAGGACACCGTCGATGTGGCCAAGGCGGTCAAGAAATGGGACCCGGAGTTCCCGGTCATTCTAGGTGGCTGGCATCCTTCCTTGCTCCCCACCCAGACACTCGAGGCCAGCTACGTGGACGTTATCGTGCGAGGGCAGGGCGAGGAGAGCACGCTCGAACTCGTCGAGCGGCTCCGCAACGGCGCACCCCTGGACGATGTGCCTGGAATCGGCTTCAAGCGGGATGGGAAACTCACCTTCACGCCGGAGCGCCCCCTGAAGAGGCTCGACAAGATGCCGCCCAAGGCCTACCACTTGGCCAATTTTGACGCCTATGAGCGCGTGTGCGGCCGCCGTTGGGCCATGTATGTTTCGAGCCTCGCCTGCCCCTTCGACTGTTCGTACTGTACGAACGCCGGCGTGTACGGCCGCAAGTGGAATGCCCTGCCGGTCGAACAGGTCGTCGAGGAGACGGTTGACCTAACTCGACGTTACCGGCTGGAACTGCTCTGGATGGCCGATGATAATTTCCTGGTCGATCTGGAGCGGGCGCTGAAAATCGCGGAGGGCTTAATCCGCGTTAACGCCAACTTCAAGTGGAGTATCCAGGCGACCACTAACCTGACCGCGCGACTTTCGATTGAGGACCTTACCCTTCTGCGCCGCTCCGGAATGCAGCAAGTGTGCCAGGGTATCGAGACCGCTTCACCGAAAGTCATGAAACTCATGAACAAAGGTTTCCAGGACCTGGGTGATATTTATCAATGCACCGAACGCTGCATTAGGGCTGGGGTCATCCCCTCTTTCAATATCATCTTCGGGTATCCGGGCGAAGGCGTGAAAGAGCGCCGCGAAACTGTGAATTTCATGATGGACGTCTGCCGGCGCTTCCCAGGAGCAGAATTCTGGACCAACATCTTCACTCCCTACCCGGGCTCGCCCATTTTTCACCGAGCGCGGGAGCTGGGCATTGAAGTACCCCGCTCGCTCGAGGGTTGGGTCGACTATTTTCCTCGCTATACGACCTTGCCCTGGCTCAAAGGAAAAGACCACCAGCGTGTTCAGACGATGCGTGATTACCTTCGCATCGCGTTTGACCGCGCTCCCATTGCTGCCACCGGTTCAAACTGGCTCGCGAAAGTCATGCGACACCTCACAGCATACCCCGCGCGCTGGCGCCTGGACCACGATCTTTACGAGTTTCCCATTGAGCTGTGGCTTAACCGCCAGCTGAAGAACCTGGTGAAACTGCCTAAGCCGAATGTTGACGCCAAGATGATGGGGCCCGAGACAGCACCGAGCTGCACCTGAAGAACACCCGAACTTCGTGGGAGTGATGCGTCGTGATTCTCCTCTACAACCCGAAGGCAACCAGATACCGAAATCGCCGATTGCCGCTCTCCATCTTGTCGGTTGCCGCCGTCATAGAAGGCCGGGAAGCGTACGCGATTATTGACGGGAATCTCGACCCGCATCCAACCGAAACCCTTATGAGGTCGATTACGGAGCATCAGGTGGAACTCCTGGCAGTCACGGTGATGCCGGGACCGCAAACGGTGGGCGCTGTCCAGAGCTGCCGCGAGATTCGAGCACGCTTCCCCCAGCTCCCGATCGTCTGGGGTGGATACTTCCCTTCCAACTACACTGAAACCGTCCTGAACGCCGGCTACGTGGATTTTGCGATCCGCGGTCAGGGGGAAGATACATTCCTGGAACTCCTGGAGGCGCTTCGGGAGAAGCATGACCTCAAAGGCATGCAGGGACTCTCTTACAAGGACGAGGCCGGGAAACACATCCACAACCCGGAGCGTCCGATGAAAAGCCCCGGCGCGTTTCCCTGGTATCCCTACCATCGTGTTCCAGTTGAGAAATACCTCCTTCCTACTTACCTCGGAAAGCGTACAGCAGTCCACCAGGCAAGCATGGGATGCCCTTATAGTTGCAGCTTCTGTGGGGTTGTGACTTTTTCGGGAAGTCGCGAAAAGATGGAGCCCGCCGAACGCACGGCCGCCATGCTCCGGCACTTGAAGGAGAATTACGGCGCTGACGCCGTGCAGTTCTACGATAACAACTTCTTCTTGCGTGAGGATCAAGCTCGAGAGTTGGCTGACCGCATGGCTCCGCTCAATATGCGCTGGTGGTGCGAGGCGCGGATCGACGCGATGCTTCGCTACTCTGACGAGACACTCCTCGCGATTCGCCGCGCCGGCCTGGTGATGGTTTACGTGGGCGCGGAATCGGGTTCAGATTGGGTGCTCGAGGAAATGAAGAAGCACCTTAAGGCTGAACAGATTCTCGAGTTCGTCGCGCGTGTCCGTCGCATTGGGATCATCCCCGAGCTCTCATTCTGCCTCGGCAATCCCAAAGCTCCGGAGCGGGACACGGAGGAATGCCTAGCGTTCATCCGAAAGGTCAAGCGCCTTAATCGGGATGCGGAAATCATCATCAACACTTACACACCCGTCCCCCAGCGCGGCCGCATGTATGGGGAAGTGGAGGATCAGGTGCAATTCCCCGCGACTCCGGATGAGTGGACCACTGACCGCTGGCAGAGGTATGCGACACAGAAGGATCCTATCGCACCGTGGCTGAGACCGCGCACAAAACAATTGATCGACAATTTCGAATTAGTGGTGTCGTCGCGTTGGCCGACTGTGCAGGACATCCGCCTTCCTGCCTGGGGGCGGTGGATGCTCAAAGCTCTCAGCGATTGGCGCTACCGCCTGGGAGTTTACTCCGCGCCGTTCGAACTCAAATGGGCACAACGAATGATCGATCTGCGGAAGCCCAAGGTGGAAAGCCTGTGAGTTCCATTCTTGGCCACGCCGCGCTGCGGTCACCCCAGAGAGGCTCGTATGCCGGGACCGTTCCGTCCGCCGAGAAGCGCTGTGTCCCGGTCCGGGAGGGCTATGAACGGTGGGCTCCGACCTATGACCGCAATCCAAACCCCTTGCTGGCCCTGGAAGAACGTTGCCTCAAGCCCCTCATCCTGTGCCTTGAGGGAAAGCGCGTGCTCGACCTTGCATGTGGTACAGGCCGCTGGTTGGCTTGGCTGCTTACCCAAGGCGCGGCGTCAGTCATTGGGGCCGATTTCTCCGCGGCCATGCTCGCCGTAGCGAGCGGGAAGGCCGCCCTCCAAAAGCACCTGGTGCAGGCCGACTGCTGCACGGTACCCTTTGCCAAAGGTGTCTTCGACCTCGTGATCTGTTCATTTGCGCTCGGGCACATCCGTGACCTGGAGAGCGTGGCCCGCGAGGTCGGGCGCGTGGCGACAGCGAATGCCGACGTCTACGTGAGCGACCTCCATCCCCTCGCTTACTCGCGAGGGTGGCAAACAGGGTTCCGCGATAACCAGGGAGCCGTGGAGATTTCGACATGGCCTCGCCCGGTTCGAAAGCTGCGTGCGGCCTGGTTTTCCGCCGGGTTCAGGTGCGCCCAACTTGTCGAGTGCCAACTAGGTGAACCGGAGAGGCCGATTCTCGCCCGGGCCGGCAAGGCTCATCTCTACGAAGAGGTCCGGGCCGTTCCGGCGGTTCTGATTCACCATTTTAAGCGGCTGTCTTGCCTTTAAGCCTGTCGGGTACTGGTGTCATTTGCTAGACACGGACGCTCCCAGGCGCAGTCATTCCCGCGAAAGCGGGAATCTACTCCGCAAGCTATTGGAAATGCGCCTCCGACGGATTGCATTCCCGCTTTCGTGGGAATGACCAGTGTTTCGAAAGGAATCCCATTCCAAATGACGCCAGTACCAGCCTGTCGATACCCGAAGGACGAAGAATGAACGGCTTGGACACAGTCTCTGAAGCCGACCCACCGGTTACGGCCGCGATCCGTCAACCGCCCGTTCTGACCCAGGAGAGGGTCCGGCAAACGCTCCTGGTAATCTCAGCCGCATGGCTTTTCATCTCTTCCCTCTCCATATGGCGATGCACGTGGGACGACTCCTACATCATATTTCGCTACGCACAAAACCTTGTGAATGGGCTCGGGATTGTCTTTAACACGGGGCAGAAGGTGGAAGGGTATACGAGCTTCCTGTGGGTCTTGGCGCTGGCGGGCGCTACCAAACTTTCTGTAGACCCAATTCTCGCCTCCAAGGCGCTGGGCCTTCTGCTCAACCTGTCAATCCTGCTGGCTGGCTATTTCCTTTGCCGCCTGATGGCCACGGACAAGGCCCCCATGTACGGCATGGCGTTACTCCTGGTGGCCAGCAACGCGCATTTCATTCTTACAAGCGTAGTGGGGCTGGAGACGCCTCTATTCACAACAATCCTCTGCTGGGGCTTAGTCGCCACCTTGAAGGCGTTCCGGGCAGTTGATCAACAAAGCCAGGCGCGCTGGTGGACGGGCACGTCCCTGCTGTTTGCGCTGCTCGTCATGACCCGCCCGGATGCCGCACTCACCTATTTCTTTTTGTGGTTGTATACCGTGCGAAAGTTCCAAAGGCAACCGCGAGTTCTGGTTCTCTTCACCCTCCCTTTCTTACTGATATACGCGCCCTACTTTCTTTGGCGCTGGCATTATTATGGGTTCCTCTTCCCCAATACTTTTTACGTGAAAAGCGGTGGATCCCTGGCGCTATTTGCGAAAGGCGCCACGCAAACGGCGAAATTCCTCGGCTATCAGACGGGAGGATGGTTCCTCAGTGGGCTGGTTGGGCTGGTGGTTCTTCTCTTCCCGGTTGTGGAAACGACCGTTCTGGGGCTGGCCATCCTCTCGCGGGTCACCTTCGAGCTCTGGTCTGGAGGGGTAACGCCGGGCGAATTTCGCTTCCTGCTCCCTGCGCTGCCTTTGATATGGATCCTCGCCGAGCGCGTTTTGGTGCGTGGGTTGGGCACCTTCGGAACCCGGCCTCGGGCCCGCCTTGTTTTGGCAGGAACTTGTGCGTTCCTGGTAGCCGTGCAGGTTGTGGCCTTCAGGCAGTTCCGAGAGCAAAACGTCGGACCTGCCGAGATGGGCATGGAACGGGCGCATGTTGCGTTAGGGAAATGGTTGGGCGCGCATGCCCCGCCCAATTCCACGGTNNCGCACCTCCCCGGCGCATACGCAGAGAAGCAGGATTCACAATACATTCTCCGCCAAGCTCCGAATTTCATCGCTCTGCGGGCCTCAAACTGCACCCCACGGTCCCATGATGTTTCCTACGCGATGGATCGAGCAGTCTTTTCGAATCCCCAGTTTCGAGGCGAATATGCCCCGGTAAACTGTTGGGAATTCTGGCCAAAATACGACCTGCTCTTATACCAGAGAAACTCTCAGGCAGGAGACCTCGGAAAGAGAACGGCAGCGCTGCAAGGGCAGTGACAAGCGCCAGATGGTCACCGCTCCTGCGCGGAGACCGCGGGCTTTGAGCGTGGCCCCACATTTCGGAGTTCAGCCAGTATCGCTGTTCAGGGGAGCCGTGGCGGAATTGCCATCGCGGAAACCTGTTCCAACTATGGCGGGCCAATGGAATACGAGAAACCTCGATCTTCACACTTGCTCGCCCGATAAACCAACGTGGGTGCTTGGACGGGCCTTCTGAGAAACCGCCCCCTCTTTGATAAAATCGAAGCTCTGTTCTTGGTAACTGTGGTCTTCGGATGTCTTTTGACCCTCCTCAGCGTTGTCAGGACAGTGCGACTGCCATTTCAAATGGATTTCGGAGAGGGGCCCTTCTTGGGCTTGGCCGTCAGGGTTGCTCGGGGCTTAAGTGCCTACCCAAGCCCCACCGAAGTTCTCTATATCATCAATAATCCCTATGGTCCTGTGGCGGTTTATCACGTGGCGCTCGCGGTGAAGATTTTCGGAGTCAGCTTCACCATGCCCAGGATTCTGGTTGCCGTCTCGGGAGCCTGGTGCACCGTGCTTATAGCGCTGCTGATACGCCACTGGGGTGGCGCAGCCTCGGTGATCACCTCAAAACCGGCCATACGTGATTGGGCCAAAACCGGCCAAGGGAGGCCGTCCGGGATTAAGTTGTTTTACGCCGCCTGCTCCGCGTCTGGCAAGCCGGTTTTAGTTCGCCAGCTTCGTGGGCCGCACTTCAGCAGGTGTCCGTGATGAAGAAGGCGGTCGAGCATAGCGCTGACTGCAGCCGCATCCCACAGTAACTTGCCCCAGTCTTCCACCGGTCGATTGGAAGTCACCAAGGTGCTGGCCCGTTCGTAGCGGCGCATAATCAGTTCGAGCAGTTCTTCGGCGGCGGTCAAGGGCAGCTTGCGCATGACGGAGGTCGATACGCCGAAGCTGAGAGCGGCCACTGAACTCATGGCGTCGGCCATCACCAGCATAGCTCGCTGGTCGAGAGATTTTCCCTTTCCCCATTAATCGGTCCAATCACTTTGAATCTTTTCCGCCTGACCTGCCAACTGCTTACTGTCTACTGCTTTCTGCCTACTGCTCCCCTACCCCTGCCTCAACTCCCACCCCTACCCTGGAGCGCTGGCACGTCGCTGCGCTTTGGACCGACGCAAACTTGCCGGCGCTCCAGCCCCACCGACTTCGCTGAGGACTGCCTTCCAGGTTTTCGCAGATGATTGAGCTCGAAAATGCAAGTCAAGCTGGTCTGCGCCACTTTGTCTCTGTTGAGTGGGCTTGCACGCAAGAAAGGTCTCCCGCCATCCAAGCATGAGCGTCAAAGATGACACTGCTGACCACAACTACGGTTTCACGACACAGCCAAATGATCACAAGCAGGCGCGGTAACTTCCCAGATGGGGACTTCCTGGGAGTCAGGGGGCGGTGACCCCCACGAATATGGCGCAATCCGGTCAAGCGACGCCTCGGCACTCAGGAAGTGGCACGATTTCTTCCGACCAGAGTGCGGCGTTTTGTGCCACCGGGGTTGACAGGGAATAAACGACTTGCGCGTTTGTTTCCTGGCGAGTGCATCGTGATTCAAGTCTGGCTCGACGAAGAGGTGACGTAAACTCTCTGAACTATGGCTCTCGATGACTGCAATCATATAGCAAAGGCGGGTGACGTATTATGCAGTCCCCAACCGGCGGATTTTCTGGTAGTATTGATCTCGTTCAGGGTTGCATAGACGCAATAAGTGCGGGCGACAATTCGCAGAGACGAAGCAAACAGATTGCGACGAATTGGCACATGTCGAAGCCAATACTGGGTGCATGCCCTTATCGTGGGCTTGGCGCTTGCCGGCGAAATCCATCTCTTTTCAGTTGAAGTTCTTCACCACCATACCATCGTCGCAAGTCTTTGCCGGATTGCACGCGGCGGGGGAGCGCACTTACACCCAGGCCAGGATGTTGCTCCATTGTGCCCCCTCTGCCAAATCGTTCGCAATAGTTCCGTCCGTCCAGTAGTTCAGACCCTGTATCAGAAACCGCATCTGGAAACATCCTATCGGTTAGTCTCGCGCAACTCCAAATACTGCTACAGATTTGCACTCACGCTACCCGCTCGCTCCCCCCCTAACTCCTAGATGTTTTCCCACAACACAGTTCGACCCAAAAACTTCTAGGATACCAAAGGAGCAGAGCCATGGTTCTCAGGCAGCCTCGCTTATTTCTATTGTTTGTGTTCTTGTGGGCAGTGACCCTCCCCGCGGTGATGCGCGGGCAAAACCTGGGGAACGCTGGGACGGTAACGGGCACCGTAACGGATCCCTCAGGTGCGGTGATCCCTGGTGCGACCGCCACCATTTATAACCCCATAACCGGCTACGAACGCACAGCCTCAACGGATAGCTCGGGCGGGTTCAGTTTCACCAACGTGCCATTTAATCCGTATCACCTGACAGTTAGCGCGACGGGCTTCGCCACGCGCGTGCAAGACGTAGACCTCAATTCCATGGTTCCTGTCACTCTAAGAATCGCCATGGAATTGTCGGGCGGGAAAACCACGGTAACGGTCACAAGCGAAGCCGGGGATCTAATCGAGGTCGATCCCACGACCCACACGGATGTGGACCGGGCCCTCTTCGATAAGCTGCCGCTCGAGAGTCAGTCCTCCTCCATCAGTTCATTGATCACCCTTTCCACACCGGGAGTCACTGCGGATTCCAACGGCCTCTTCCACGGAATGGGCGATCACGCAGAAAATTCGTTCTCGGTGGACGGCCAGCCCATCACCGACCAGCAAAGCAAGATTTTTTCGAATCAGATTTCTCTCGATTCGATCCAGTCACTGGAGGTGATACCGGGGGCGCCCCCGGCGGAATTTGGGGACAAAACCAGCGTGGTCATCGTCGCCACCACGCGGTCGGGACTCGGAATCAACAAGCCGACCGGAAGTATCACGGCTTCCTACGGCACATTTGGTTCGACCAATGGCGGCTTCAATCTCGCCTATGGCAAGGACAAGTGGGGCAACTTCATCTCCGCCAATGGCCTGAACACCAGCCGCTTTTTGGATCCACCGGAATTCACCGTCATGCACGCCCGTGGGAACCAGCAGAATCTGTTTGACCGGTTCGACTTTAAACCCTCGGACAAGGACACCTTCAATTTGAACTTCGGTTTCACGCGGTCTTGGTTCCAGACGCCCAATTCGTACGACGCCCAAAACGGGACGGCATGGTCCGGACTCGTGGCCGACAATGGAGGTTTCGGCCCCAACGGACGTCTGGTGGGATCCCAGGACCAGCGTTCCCAGATCAAAACAATCAACATTGCCCCCAGTTGGTCGCGTCTGATCAATGCCAACACCGTGGTCTCACTCGGTGGTTGGGTGCGGCACGATCAAGCGAACTACTACCCGAGCGCAAACCCGTTCGCCGACCTTACGCCGAATCTTCAGTCACAGACCCTCAGCCAAAATCGCACGCTTACCAACGCAGGGGCGCGGGCGGATATCTCTTACGCGAAAGGCGTCCACAACCTAAAGGCAGGAGTCAACTTCCAGCACACCTTTCTGACGGAGAACGACTCCTTCGGGATCGTCGATCCCACCTTTAACCCGGTTTGCTTTAACTCCGACGGAAGTCCTAACACCGACCCCACGCTGACCAATCCGGCGAATTGCAACGATCCCCTCCAGGCAAATAGCGGCTTCGACCCTCTACTTGCCTGTTACGACTTGACCCGAACGGCGAGGCTGCCGGCATCCGATGGGTGCCCCCATCCGACCAGCGGGTTGTACGCCTTCGGCGGTCACTCGGATATCAAAGAAGTGGCCCCGTTCATTCAGGACACCATCAAAGCGAAGAATTGGATGTTTAACCTCGGGCTGCGCGGCGATATTTACAATGGCATCACCATTGCCCGCCTAGTGGAACCTCGCGTCGGCGTTGCCTATAATATCAAGCATACCAACACGGTGCTGCGGGCTTCTTACGCTCGCATCATGGAAACGCCGTTCAACGAGAACCTGGTCCTGGCCAGCAAAGGGTGCGATGACCCCGCGGTCAATGATCTCATGGCAACCAGCCAGGGCTATCCCTGTCTCACCGTTCCACTAAGTCCCGGTACGCGTAATGAGTTTCATGCCGGCCTCGAGCAAGCGTTCGGAAAGTACTTGGTTGTGGACGGCGAATACATTTGGAAGTATACGCATGGGGCTTACGACTTCAGCATATTCGGCGCCACGCCGCTCACTTTTCCTATCGTGTGGGACCACTCGAAAATTCCCGGATACGCAGTCCGCGCCAGCGTTCCCAACGTCCACGGCTTTACCGCGTTTGTGGTCTTCTCCAGCGTGGCGGCGCGTTTCTTCACACCTCAGATCAGCGGAATTGGAGCCACGCCGTCTGGGCAGGGTGCGGGTGGAGTTTTCCGCATCGACCACGACGAGGTCTTTAACCAAACCACCCACCTGCAATACCAGCCGTTCAAGCGTGGGCCCTGGGTCGGATTCAATTGGCGCTATGACAGTGGTCTGGTGTCCGGTCCGACGCCATGCGCGGGAGGCAATTGCAATAACGGGCCGAATGGGACAAATTCCGTTGTGGACTTTTCCAACTTGACTCCCGACCAGCAGTTCCAGGCGGGACTCTCCTGCGGGGGCGTGTTTGCGACCCCGACGACTCCAATCAACTCTAGTGGCCTGTGCGCGGCCTCCCAGTACAGTTCTTCCCTCATCAAGATACCGGCGGCAGGCACCGAAAACGACGATCACAATCCACCCCGCATCGCACCGCGCAACCTTTTCGATCTGGCTGTGGGTCATGACAATCTGTTTAACGGTGACAAGCGCAAATGGAGCCTCCGCTTTACAGTTATCAATTTGACGAACAAAGAAGCGCTCTACAATTTCCTCTCGACTTTCAGTGGAACACACTACGTGACTCCACGTACTATGACGGCCGAACTCGCGTTTCACTTCTAACTCTCGCAACCTTTATTCCGGCCGCGGAGGAAATGGCTCTCCGGGGCTTAGATGAGGTGGTTCGCTTGGCGAACCGTTGTCCCGAAACGGGGTTCCGGGATGTCTGGATCTGCGCTCCTCTTCACTTGGTTTTAACGGCCTACACGTAGAGATGTCCTACGCCCGTGCAGTATCGCAATAGCGGGTAGCGCAGAGTGAGGCG
>PMYF01000264.1 GCA_003171295.1 Acidobacteriota bacterium
GCGGTCTTGATGGATTTCGCCAGGAAGTCTTGATCCTTGGGCGATCGAAGGTACAGGCTGGAGGTGTCCTGGACGCCATAATTGTAAACCGAACGCTCGACCTCCCTCAAAGATTCCGGGGTTTCTTCGATGGTGCAGCGCGTATTAAAAAGCCACTCCAAATCCCGCCGGAGCGCGGCCCTCAATTCCCGCAGAGATTGGGCCCTGGTCATGGGAGGCTCCAGCGTGCGGTCCGGTTCCTGATCGATGAGCCGATCCAGCACCGACAACGTTACGGGGCCTTCCTTGTCTAAAGGTAGCATTAGCTTCCAAGGTAGGTGATGGCCTGAACTGGGTCGAGACGGACGACCTTTTGAAAGAGTCTGTGTTTTTCCACGTCGTCCCCCTGCACTCTCTGGCTGTTCTTCATGATCACCACCAGGGCTTTGGCGATCGTTTTGGGGTTTTCCCAGGTCTCCAGGTGATTGGTCTCAATGCTTGCCGCCAAATCTTCAATGATGGGCTGGGCAACCTCAGTTTTTCCGGCCGCGATGCAGATTTCGGCAAGCTGCAGTTTTCGGAAGAACTGGCCCCTGCCCGTAAGCTGCCTTTCGACTTCGTGCGTCATGGTGTCGATGGCCTTTTCCGTTTGCCCCGCCTTCAAAGCCTCGCTTGCCAGGTCGTAACTGTCCGCGAATTTTCGATGCCAACCGGGCGCCGAATGATTTTCGACGACCGGAGCGTCCGCAGCGGGAGCGCCGTCCGAGGCAGGACTCGGCGTTTCTGCGATCAGTTCCCGCAACCACGCTCGCGTTTCGCTATTGGCGGCAGGAGTGTCATCGAGCAAGCAGACCTCCAGTGCTTGCGGCACATCGCGCACCAGAGTTTTCAATTCACTTCGAATGGCGATGGCAATGCCAGAATAGTCGCTGCCCAATCCCGCGCAGGCATCGACAGCGAACTTCTGGAGATCCAGCCAGCCGCGGCTGCACGGGAGAGACATGGAGTTTTCCGTGGCCTCCAGCAGTTCACTCCACTTCCCTTCAATGGCCAGTCGCTTGATATGCTGTCGCAGTTCCGTGGGCGGACCTTCCAGCAGGGTCATATCCTGTTTGCTCAAGGCGGCCCGCAGTTCACCCCAACGCAAACCCCTCATCATCAAGTAAGGGGCAGGGCTGAAGGGATCAAGTTTGCGCAGGGCCGCCGCGGCGCGCGCCACAGCCGTAATCGCTCCTCGACGCTCCGCAGGTTCCTTGTCGGCGAAGGGGATCACGATACCGGCGGCAGCCGCCCCCGCCCGCGCGCGTGTTTCACCCGGAGCCGCCTCTGCGGCCGCGGCGGCAGCCTCGCCGCCTCCCCCCTCAGGCTGAGCCTCCACAGGGTCAGGGTCGGTCTCACGCTTTTTCTGAAGAAGCAGATGAACGGTATGCCGGACCTCCTGGACAGCTTTCTTCAAATCCGTGAAGCCGGGAGAGGCATCTCCGAACTTATCCCGGCAGAGGGAATCAAAATCCTCCAGAATCTTGGTGGATTCATCCAGCGTAGCCTCGGCGCCCGCATAGAATGCCTTGGGGGTTTCGGCAAAGGACTTGTCAAACACTTCCGGGTCAAGCCTTCCCTCACTGAGATCTTTCTTGCGCTTGGCCACCTTTTCGTCAGTGTCCGCCTGTGCTTCGGTAGGTATTTTTCTGGACTCAGCGTAATCCACCCACCCATGCCCCGCCTTGTTGAGAGGGACCGCCCGGAGAGGAAACCCTATGCTTGTTCCGACCCACTGCAAGGGAGCGGCTCGAAGTTCCGCATCGCCATCCTCCAGTTGCGGATACACCGTATCCCAGAAAGTCGTGGTCATGCCCTGGAGAAGTTGCAAGCCCTGCTTTAGACCGGCGAAACCCTCCATCCGCACCAGAGCGGCTGTGAGCCACGCAGCAAGCTGCAAGTCTTTACTCTTGGTGGCAATCGCCTCCGTGACGAGTTTGATGACCAGGGGGAAGTCAGCCTTCTTAACCTCGTGTACCCATTCGCCCTGTTCGGATTCCTCCTCTTCACGGCGGGCTTCCTTGATCTGATCGTAGATGGGAGCATAGCGAAGATCCTCTCCGCTAGGGTTTTCTCCCGGAATCGGGTTGAGCAGGTTATCGGGAAGAGGCATTGTGACCTATGATATGGGCTGAGGGAGATTGATTTCCAGTTTTCGGATTTCGAGAAGCGGGAAGTCCTCGCCGTCCACGAGCAACATTTTTTGACCGACCGGCACGGTTTCTCCCGATTCGTTTTCTTCCCATGCCGTCATGCGCCCCAGGCGAATCGCGTCATCGGAGTCTCGCCACGCAAAAGGGGTAAGAGCGGGCAGGAGGATTTCCCCCAGTTCCGTGTCTTTCAAGGCTGGTCCTCCCCGCAGCCGGGCGGGAGTCCATAGCAAATCCCGCAGGCGACGTGGTTTATCCATGTCAATGGAGGCAAGGTGCTCGAAGTTCATCCACAGATAGTTCCCGCCCGCAAAAACTTCCAGACGCGGCCCAATTCGAGGGTCAGCGTCTGCAATAGATTGGAAGGGTTTCCCGTTCAGCGTGCCGGAGACAGCTCCCCCAGTGGCGGCCGCGTCACCCACGGGTTTCGGGTACTCCTTCTTTTCAAACAGATCCTGGCGGGTCTTCTCGGCGTGGAGCGCACTGCGGTAAAGGAGTGCCCCCATTTCCTTGTTTATGTCGTCGGATCCCAGGATATCAAGTTGTTTCTCGGCCCGGTCGTACTCCCCGGAGAAACAAAGGAGTTCAAAAAGAAAGATACGGCGTTTCGAATCCTCGGGGTGGTTTCGCACCTCGGCGTTTGAAGCCTGCACCGCCTCATTGAGCCTGCCGGCTTGAAAGAGTTGATTGGCGTTTTCCATGTTTGTTGTCGAGTGAGGCTCGGGAACCTTACCCCAGACTAGTTTGTTTTACTCAGCGCGAGATCATAAGTCATTTGCCCAGCCGAGGTCATAATTCCATTCTTGCCCTGCTCCTTGTAATCATAATTTACTTTGTCAAAGGAGAGTGTAAGTGTCTCCCTTCCCACCCCCTCGTCGTCACGCGAGGAGTTTTGATTGACGGACGTGATATAAACTCCCGTCAACGTGATAGTCAAGAAGTCCTCGGGCTTTTTCCCGCCGGTCGATTTGCTCCAGGTAATTTTGGCAGTTTTAAAGTATTGGCCTGTGGTTATAGCCGCCAACAGTCGGACGCTCGCTTTGTCGACGAACTTTGTAACGGTGATCTCGGTTATTGACGCTTTTGGTACTGTATCACCACCGGTGCCGCCCTTGGTTCTGATGACCGTGAGGCTTACTCCCCAAGAAAAGGAACTGATTTCTATTTCGTTCGGGTGTGCCGTGGAAGGGCTCTCGCCCTGAATCGACCCGAGGTCTAAATGAATTTCAATCCCACTCCCTGCTTCAGGGACAGCCTTGAGTGGAAGTAATGGCATGTCTTTCTCGCCTCGCTATGGTCAATTTCGTCGTTCACATCCGCCGCCGCGAAGGGCATTAGGTTGCGTCCTGCCCAAATACCATACCGCGGGAAACAGAATTGCTCAAATAGAAAAACCCGCGTTTCGTAACCGGAGGACGATCCTCCACCGCTTCCTTCAGAGCCGGCAAGCCCCTACGAGCCTGCCGGCCTGAAAGAGTTCGTTCGCGTTTTCCATGTCCGTTCTCGAACAAGGCTCCGAGCCGTTTCCCTAGGCTACGCGGTCTGTTCCCTCTTCAAGAGATCGTATTCGATGTTCCCTGCCGAGGTCAGGGTTCCATCCGGCTTCTGCTCTTTGTAATCGTAATTAATGTTGCCATATGTGATCGAAAGGGACTCCGACCCCAAATCGTCACCATGCGAGCCGCCGGTCTGGTAGCTGGAGACGTAGACCTCCTTCAGCTTGATCGTCAAGTAATCCTGAGGGGTCTTGTCCCCGGTCTGCTTGCAGCAGACAAGCGTTGCATCCGACACGTGTTTGCCGGTGACCAAAAGCTCCAACAGTTTGGGGCTCGCCTTGTCCACCCTCTTTGTAAAGCTAAGGTCGGACATTGAAACCTTTCCCGTGCTCATACCAGAGCCGCTGACGCTTGTCGGGTTGCTTGCCCCCCAACTCCAGGATAGGAGCTCGATTTCATCTTTGTGTTTCGAAGCTTGGCTCTCGCCCTTAATGGTGCCAAATTTCAGAAAGTATTCAATTGCCATGTTTTCCTCTCCGCGCCGAATTTGGAATTGTCAAAGTGCACGTGGCGGGCTTGCCGGCCAAGCCCGCCACAAAGCCCCCAAGAACTAACCTTTCGCGGGCGGTGGCAACGATGCAACCAACCGCAGGGAAACCGTAAGCTCATCGAGTTGGAAGTGCGGGCGCAAGAAAGCCACGGCCCGGTAAACTCCCGGCTTGCCCTTAACCTCTTCTACGTCGACCCGAGCCTCACGCAACGGGTACTTCGCCTTTGTGGCTTGCGTCGCCGTGTCGTCCGTGGTGACGTACTGAGCAATCCATCTGTTGAAGAACATCTGGAGTTCATCTTTGGAAGTAAAGCTGCCGATCCTGTCCCGCATCATGGCCTTCAAGTAGTGTGCGAACCTGCAGCACGCCATAATGTAGGGCAACTGGGTGGAGAGGCGTGCATTGGCATTGGCCGCGTCGCTATCATACAACTTGGGCTTGTTCGCAGACTGCACGCTGAAGAAAGCCGCCTTGTCCGTCCCCTTACAATGCACCAAGGGGATCAAGCCCTGATCCGCCAGCTCTTTCTCGCGGCGGTCCGTGATTGCGATCTCCGTTGGACACTTCAGCGCCACGTCTCCGTCGTCGGTACGGAAGGTATGGGAAGGCAATGCCTCCACCAAACCTCCGCCTTGCACACCACGAATGGCCGCACACCAGCCGTACATGGCAAAGGCGCTGGTCATGCGCGCTCCCATGGCATAGGCGGCGTTGCCCCACAGGTATTTGCTGTGGTCCGCTCCATCAACACCTTCCTCGTAATTAAAGGCATCGATCGGCACCGTATCCCTGCCGTAGGGGAGACGCATCAGAATGTGTGGAACACAGAGCCCCACATAACGGCTGTCATCACTCTGCCGGAATCCCTTCCATTTGGCGAATTCAGTCGTATCGAAGATTCGCCCAATGTCCCGGGGCTGGTCCAACTGGGTGAAGCTTTCCATGTTCAAGAGCTGCGAAGAGGCTGCGGAGATGAAGGGGGCATGCGCCGCTCCCGCAACCGCTGCAATCTTTTCGAGAAGCTCAAGGTCTTCCGGATGCTTGCTGAACTCGTAATCGCCAATCAGCGCGCCATACGGCTGGCCGCCGAATACTCCGAACTCTTCTTCGTAAATTTTCTTGAACGCCGCACTTTGATCGAATTCCGGGGCGCGTTGGAGGTCCCGCAGGAGGTCCTTCTTCGAGACATTCAACACCCTGATCTTCAGCATGGCGCTGGTTTCGCTCTGGCTGATCAGGTACTTTAGACCTCGCCAACTGCCTTCCAGTTTCTGAAACGTGGGATGGTGCAGGATTTCGTTGAGTTGGATGGAGAGCAAATGGTCAATCTGCGCAATGCGCGCATTGATCATCGCCTCGGTGTCTTTGGAGACGGCAACCTCCCCCTCCAAAACCTGAGTGATGAACTCTTTGACAAGATTCTTGCCGCGTTCCCGAGTGGCGGCATCCGTTCCCACCCTCCCAGTCTCGACAATCTGATCCAGAAGAGTCTTCTCACCGACCTGCTCGGTAGTCTGCGGTGCTGCGGCCGCTTTTGCTTCCTTAGCCATTGCCCCCCTCCTTTTCTTCTTCCTTCTTCATTCCGATTTCCGACCGCAACTTATCTAACTTCTCAGTATTTGAAACGGCATCCAACAGGACCTCGTCCAATTTGTCGTTGGTCTGCAACGTACCTTTCAGGTCATTGAGACGGGTACGGAGTTCGAGCAGTTCGCGCAAAGGTTTCACCTGCCGGGCAACCTTCTCAGGCTCGAAGTCCTCCATACGCTTGAAGTTGAGATCGACCTTCAACTGTCCCACATTGTCGTCTTCGCTCAGCTTGTTATCCACAGAAAATGCCACGTGAGGTTTCATGCTTTCCAAGACGCTGTCAAAATTATCCAGCGTTACTTCAATAAACCTTCGATCCTTCAGCTTGGGAAGTTGATCGACAGGCTGACCAGAGAAATCACCCATGACTCCCATTACGAATGGGAGTTCTTTAATTTCAATCGCACCTCCCGTCTCCACGTCGTAGGTAACATGGACACGTGGGGGTCGTACCCTTTCAAGCCTCTTCTGGACGCTCTCTGCCATAGGGCACTCCTTAATCTAAGCGTATTTAATTGGCGTTTCGCCTTGTTTGCTGTATTGTAAACAAAATGTCCTGCCGTTGTCAATGGAAAAGCGAATGGAACAGCCTGTACTGTACCCTCGCTGCGCAGCTGTGCGCGCCGGAGAGAAA
>PMYF01000286.1 GCA_003171295.1 Acidobacteriota bacterium
GTGTGAATGGTCGAACAGGGCCGCAGCAACATTCCTGTTCCGGGCACCAGGGACTTCCTCCCCATCAGGCCAACGAGCTTGTCCAGAAACGAATCTGCAACCTGAATCCGGTCGCCCACAATGCAGACTTTGCGGGTCGAATCGACAACCGTGATCTCTTTCATTGGAAGTCACCAGGTCCTTTGCGCGAAGAGGATACACGCGGTGAATCGTCGGGGTCGCCCTGATTAATATCCCCTGTGGTTGCGGCGACTACGGGCGCGAGCAGCATGCCAACAAATGCCAGTGCAATTATGAAGTCGTGCATCGAGTGTTTCCCTTGTAGTTCGTCGATATGAGGAGGACGGTGAGCGGTCACTCCGCCCACCGCCATTGGTATGGGCGCGGATGATGGACTATATCTCCCTTTTCGTGCTACGGCGCCAGACGAGCAGGCCGAGCACGATGACGAAGAGAATGCCCGCAATGGCGCGAATCTCGGTCCCAGTCATCGATCAATCTCCTTTCTTGAAATCATTGGCCGAACGCACTGAACCCACGGATGATCGCAATCACGGCGGGCCCTAGTAGGACGACGAAAATCACTGGAAAGATGAAGCACACAAGCGGAATCAGCAATGTGATGCTGCTGCGTGCGGCGCGTTCCTCTGCACGCTGCTTTCGTTGCATGCGCAGGGAGTCCGCGAGAACGTGCATGGACTCCGAAATGGGAGTCCCGAACTTCTCTGCCTGGAAAAGCATATTGGCAATTTGCTCGATATCCTCCGACTTTGTGCGAGCCACCAGCTTTTTCCATGCCTGGACTCGGGTATCACCGAGCGACCTTAAGCGACCAAGATGCAGTAGTTCGTTGCATAGATCCGGGTAAGCGATATCAAGCACACCTGCGGTACGCTGCACAGCCTGGTCCACGCCGAGACCGGCATCCATACAGATGACGAGCAAGTCAACTGTGTCCGGCAGACTCCGGCGGATCTTATTCCGCCGCTTCTTCACCAATCTCTCCAGCACAAAATCGGGGATTAAGTAGCCGGCACTTGCCACACCTAGAATGATGGCGAAGCCGGTAGTGAAGAACGATACTAGCGCAACTGCGGCAACCGGCAACAGGACACGGATGCCAACATACATATCCAGCGCATGCGCGTCGTAGAATCCTGCCGCGGACAACCGTACTCGAACTCTATTGCTGTCAGCAATACCCAGGCGCAAGCGAATCGAGTGAACAATATACGAAAAGCCGACGAGCGCACGCACAGAGGAGCCGGCTCGCTCTTCTAAGGCTCTGAGGTGCGGGTTGACCACGGCCGCGCTTCTCTTTGCCAACTGAGCTTTTTCGTGGCGCATGAGAAAGAAGACAAAAGCCGCCATGGCCGCGGAGAAACTGGCAACGCTGATTAGAAAATAGAGAATCTGGGTCATCGCTTAAGCCTCCGGCCTCGTGATTGCGTATACCAGCGCACTGCCAATCAAGAGGGATGCACATGCGTAATACAGCAGATAGTGCCCCAACGGATCCGTAAGCAGCGGGTCCAACCATTCCGGGTTTAGGATTCTCATTGCCAGAGCAAGCCCAATGGGCATACAGACCAACACAATGCCACTGATGCGGCCCTGCGTGGTTTTGACCCGTAGTTCTCCGTTGATGCGAATGCGCTCACGGATCATTTGTGTAGTCCGGTCCAAGACCTGAGGAAGATTGCCTCCGGTCTCCCTTTGGACCATTACTGCGGTAACCATGAATCGCAAATCCTGTGTTGGGATTCGCTCGCTCATTTGCAGGAGAGCCTCGTTCTGCTGGAGACCTAACCTGACCTGACCGCCTAATACGGCAAATTCAGACCTCACAGGCTGGGTTGCCTCCTGCCCTGCAATCTCGAACGCTGCCTGTACCGAATGACCCGCCTTTACGGCACGTGAGATGAGATCCATGGAGTCGGGTAGCGCTTTATCGAACGCGGCCAGGCGGCGACTACGCATGAGGAGCAGGTACAGGTAGGGCAGTAACGCTCCCATGCTCAAAAAGATAAACTCGACAAACAGGATTGGGACCAGCAACCAGGCAAGAAGAAAGCCGACCACCGCTCCGGCAAAACAAAACCCAAAGACCGTGGGCACGCTTAGTGACAAGGCCCCCTGCTGGATTAGCAAATCTATGTGCTTGGCAATTGATGTATCACGCAGCCCCTTATCAGCCTTGGCATTTTCGGCCCGTGCGGGATCGATCAGGGGTGGCTGATCCTCGGAGTCCGCGCCATTGCCTGCCGAGATGTGCTGCGCCCTGTTCAATGTCGCCTTCTCGGCTTTGGAGGAGCGCGTCGAGAGCAGAAAGACGACCAGCGTGACCACGAACAACCCAATAAACAGGCCGATAAACTGCATCCTTATACCTCCATCCGGTGATCGAATATGTCGCGAGAAAGGTCGCCCCCAGCAGTAGTAATGATTTCCAAGCAGCGGGGGCGCAGGCCCATTCCTCGAAATGCGCCATGAACCCGGCCTTGGCTATCCACGCCAGATTTCTCGAATGCGAAGATCTCTTGCGTTGTCAGCACATCTCCTTGCATGCCGGATAACTCTGTTATGTTCGTGATGCATCGTCTGCCGTCGCTCAGCCGGCTTGCCTGGATGATCAAGTGGATTGCGTTGGCGATTTGTTGTTTGATGGCCTTCTCTGGCAGGTTTGTGGACCCCATAAGGACCATGCTTTCCAGGCGCGTTATCGCATCGCGCGGGGAGTTCGCGTGAATGGTGGCAAGCGATCCGTCATGGCCTGTGTTCATGGCCTGAAGAAGGTCCAGAGCTTCTTCACCGCGCACCTCGCCCAAGACGATCCTGTCGGGGCGCATGCGCAGGGCGTTGACAACTAACTCGCGCTGCCTGATTTGCCCCCTTCCTTCGACGTTGGCTGGACGGCATTCCAGCCGCACTACATGCTTCTGCTGTAGTTTCAGCTCAGCGGAATCTTCGACGGTGATGATGCGCTCTCGCGGACCTATGGAACGAGATAGGACGTTGAGCAGTGTGGTTTTTCCAGCGCCCGTTCCACCAGAGATAAGGCAACTGAGTTTAGCCTTGACCGCGGCCTTGAGGAACTCCAGCATTTCAGGAGAGATGCTCTTGCTCGCTACGAGATTCTCTGCCGTCAAGGGGCGCACGCCAAACTTGCGAATGCTAATGATCGGGCCATCAAGGGCCAGCGGGGGAATAATTATATTGACGCGCGAACCGTTCGACAGACGCGCGTCGACCATCGGGGACGACTCATCTACATGACGGCCCACAGCAGAGACAATCCTGTCGATGATATGCATCAGGTGTTCCCTGTTATAGAACCTGACGTTGGTTTCTTCGATGATTCCCTTGCGTTCAACATAGACTGTCGTATGAGTATTGACGAGGATGTCGTCTACAGTTTCATCATCGATCAAGGGTTGTAGCGGGCCGTACCCGTAGACCTCCTGGAGAACCTGCTCCGCGAGTTGATCGCGTTCCACGCCGCTGTAAGGCATGCGCCGCCGCGCGATTATGTTGATGATGGCCTTGCGCATCTCCTCCTTGTCCTCGGGGCGCGCTTGAATGAGTCTCTCTGGATGCAATTGAGACAACAGCTCTTCGTGGATGGCTTGGGTATCTCTCGCGGGAAAGTGCCGGATCTCCGCGACGGCGCTCGGGCTCACGTGTCGGGGAGGAGCCGAAAACTCGATTGGGACGTCGATTGTAGCGCTCGATTGACCAATCTCAGTTGGATCGTTTGGTGAAGGCATGATGGGCTACCTTTTTATTCCAAAGAATGATCCCTTGCGGGGAGCTGGCACTGCCTCTTCATCTATGAGCCCAAGCACGACGTTCAAGCTGTCATGGAACCCATGCACCTGTTGAGGAACCTGATGCCCGGCATTGATGGCGGCAGAGATCGGTTCCGCGAGATCGGGGAAGGTAGTTGCAAACGGGATGCCTGCTGAGTTCGCCATCATTTCGAGTGTCAGCGGACCGCGTCCTGCGCGGGTTATGATCAGCTTCTGCCGGTCCTGGTTGCGGCCCAGCATGTCCAAATAGCGCGACACGTCGCGCATCGAGGCGATGTCGAGAGAAGAAACAAGAAATACCTGGTCGGCACGTTGCGCTATTGCTGCGGTCTCCGGGAGCGCCGGGTCGGCATCGAAGATTGTGAAGTCGCTTTCTGCACGCAGCAACGCCAGAACCCTGTCGATTGCTTCAACGGTGGGTGGTTCTGGCCGGAAATGTTGTCGTCTCATCGCATCCGAAAGCGAGGAGCAGTCATCAGGAGAGCACAACACAGACAGGCCCATGGTGTGTCGCACGAGCATGCTGTGCAATAGAGCGCCATCGAGCCTGTGAATGTCTCCCAAAATCGTTGAGAACGAGTAGCCGGAGTTTGTCAGATTCAGATAAACAGCAACATGCCCCAACTGGCGTTTGAGATCGACCAACAGGATGTTCTTATCGGGCAGTCCGGCTAGGGCAAGCGAGGTATGAACGGCTAGGGTGGTGGCGCCCACACCTCCCCGAACTCCTATAAAAGCTACCAGGCGCCCGTTCCGGCTGGATTCATTTTCGATAGCCGCGACGCGACGCAACACGTTACCAAGCGCGGAATCTATCTGTGAGTCTGTCGCCGGCCATCGCAGGAACTCGCTGCACCCGGCGCGCATGGCACGCAACAGTGTGTCGTTATCGGATGTTAGGGAAACCGCCACCGGCCATATCCGCGGCGTTGCATTAGCGCTCAATGCCTCTGCCGTCCTGATTCCTTGTTCAACATCGGTGAAGTCGATGAAGGCAATGCAGGGCGCATCCGGGGACAATTGCGACAGGTCAATACGGCTGCCATTGGTGAGGTACTGGCTGATCTTGCCTACACCTAGCCCCTGCGAACCGGCAACGCGTTCAAGCAGTGTCACCAACTCTGGGTTGGCGCGGACAGCAAGTAGCAGTGGACGATTGGCCATCTTTATTTCTTTCCGGTGAGCGACTTGTCGAATGTGTTGGCTTCTAAAAAGGGCCTTGCGGGTGTGGGCGGGGTTGGCACCGGATCCGGATTGCTGACTTCATCGACGATGTGGGGAGTTACGATGACGAGCAGTTCGGTCGTTGAACGTTGCGTGCTTTTCGAGTGAAAGAGCGCACCGATGATGGGAATCGATGCAATCCCGGGCATGTGCTCGAATTGATCGGTAAGGCGCCGGTCGAGCAATCCGGTCAGCGCGAAGGTTTGGCCGTCCCGCAGTTCAATGTCTGTTTCCGCGCTGCGCGAGCTGATGGCCGGGATTGTATAGCCGGCGATTTCCACTTCGTTCGTATAGTCGAGAGCGGAAACCTCCGGAGCTACATGCAACCGTATGGTGCCGTCATCGAGGACTGTCGGCAGAAAATTGAGGCTGACGCCGTAGGGTTTGAACTCAACGGTTACAGCAACTTGTCCACTGACACCCCCTTCCACCATCGGGAACGGGAATTCCCCCCCGGCAAGGAAGGTGCCTGTGTCAATGT
>PMYF01000080.1 GCA_003171295.1 Acidobacteriota bacterium
CGATGTCCAGGAGATTGTGGTCATGCCCCTCGAACAGAATTTAAACGAAGTTCAAGCTCAGATCGGCCACCCCAACCAAATCACATCCATCAACCCGTCCCTAATTCTGCTTATGGTGCACATTCCTCATAATTGGGAGGACTTCCTGTTCTCCAACGCCGATCTTGCCGACCGCGTCGCCAAGTCCATGCTTCATGCCGTCGAGCTCTGCGGCGGCGGCAGCAAGCCCGAGGCGTTAGTCTTGACCACCGCAACCACGCTGGCGCAACAGAGTGTGCCGCCTCCGCATCAACCTGCCGTTGAGGCTGGGGCAAACGCCGAGGTTCTGAGGCTGCTGCGTGCAGGAATGCCGGAGAGAGCGATTCTGCATCTCATTTCCGCGTCACCCGGCAAATTAGATACCTCCGCCGATGCGCTGGCCGCGCTCAAACAAGCCGGCGCGACAGAAGCCGAACTCAGCGCAATAGTGTCTCAGGGCGCGGCGCCCGCAAACGCACCGCCCGCTATCACGCAAACAAACAGCGGCCCATCCCTCGCCGAGACCATGAAGTTCATCCAAGATAAGCTGAACGGCAATAGCAAGATGGCCTTCGTCGCATTCGTTCAGGACGCAAACAACGGATCCACAGGAACCACAACCCTCACAAACGAGACCAGCAATGTTTTTGCCGACCAGAGCCAGTGCCGCATCTCCTACCATCGGAAGGCAGCAGCCAATGGTCAAACTTACAAAGACGAGAATACCGCCCTCTCGCTGCGCGATGTCCAGGAGATTGTGGTCAAGCCTTTTGAGCAGTATGAAACCGAATGGAAAGCGAGGAACGGCGAGCCCAACGTCATCGTCACATCCACCAGCCCACCAACAATGGTGCTGGTTGTGCGCAGCCCGCGTGGCGAGGAGTACTTCTTCCCGTTCACCGACGCTAATCTTGCTGACCGCGTGGCCAAGGCAATGCTTCATGCCGTGGAGCTTTGCGGAGGAGGCAGCAAGCCGGAACCGTTCTGAGCCGAGCGTATCTCGACCTTGGGATGTATAGCTTTCCGGAGGCGTAAACTGCAATCGCGTGGCTATTCGGGCTTCGCGCTGATTTGTAAAAGGGGGTATGTTATGCGCATTGTTAGTATGTTTTTGACGGTGGCACTGGCGGCTTCCATCGCGCTGGCGCAACAGAGTGTGCCGCCTCCGCCTCAACCGGTCGTTGAGGCTGGGGCAAACGCCGAGGTTCTGAGGCTGCTGCGTGCAGGAATGCCGGAGAGAGCGATCCTGCATCTCATTTCCGCTTCACCCGGCAAATTCGATACCTCCGCGGATGCTCTGGCCGCGCTCAAACAGGCCGGGGCCAGCGAAGCGGAACTCAGCGCAATACAGGCTCAGGGCGCGGCGCCCTCGCTCCAACCGCCTGCCGTCGGCGCGCCAACCACCAGCGGCCCATCCCTCGCCGAAACCATGCAGTTCATTCAAGAGAAGCTAAACGGCCTCGGCAAGGTCGCCTTCGTCGACTTCCGCCAGGAAACTAGCAGCGGCAGCACATGGACTAGCACCTTCACAAACGAGATCAGCAACGTGGTTGCCGACCAGAACCAGTGCCGTATCTCCTATCATTGGAAGTTAACGAATGATGGCTCAACATACAAGGACAAGAATAGCGTGTTCTCGCTGCGCGATGTCCAGGAGATTGTGGTCAAGCCCCTCGAACAGTATGAGACCGAATTTTATGCGAAGAACGGTCACCCCAACGCCATCGTCACATCCACCAGCCCGCATATGACGGCGCTGGAAGTGCGCCTCCCTCGCGGTGAGGAGAACTTCTTCCTATTCAGTGAAGTGAACACCTTCCTATTTGCCGACGCCAATCTTGCCGACCGCGTCGCCAAAGCGTTCACTCATGCGGTCGAGCTGTGCGGCGGCGGAAGTAAGCCGGAACCGTTCTAAACCCGAGCGCTTCCGATCGCCGGAATGCAAGCGGTTCAGGCTGTCGGAAGCTACAACCGCGGAGCGGATTCTGGGCTTCGTGCTAATTTGAATTTGGGAGAATCTTATGCGCATTGTTACCACACTTTTTACGATCTTTCTGGTTTCCGCAACCGCGCTGGCACAACAGAGCGTTCCGCCTCCGCCTCAACCAGCCGTTGAGGCTGGGGCAAACGCCGAGGTCCTGAAGCTGCTGCGGGCAGGAGTGTCGGAGAGGTTGATACTGCATCTCATTTCCGCAACCCCCGGCAAATTCGATACCTCCGTCGATGCGCTGGCCGCACTCAAACATGCCGGCGCCGACGATGCGGAAATCAGTGCAATACAAACGCATGACGCAACGACTGCCACTGCTCAGCCTGCGGCCAGCGCGCTGGTCACCAACGGCCCGACGCTCGAAGTCACCATGCAATTTATTCAGGACAAGCTTAATGCGGTGGGCACGGTGAATTTTGCCGGATACGTCCACGACGCGTCCAACAACTCAGACGGGGTGCAGACGTTCAGTTCAACCACCAGCAACGTAGTCGCCAATCCCGGCGCATGCTCCCTCAGCTACCACCGTCTCGTTTTAAATAACGGCAGAAAAGAGCACAACGAAAATGTTTTCATCAGTCTGCGCGATGTGGAGCGCATCTCGGTTCTGCCGGATGAGCAGGATTGGCAGATGTACCTGGTGAAAACCGGAGAGACCACCAAAACAGTCAAGGATGTTCCGGAGATCTCTGTCCTGAATATCAAGCTGCTGAACGGCAGTGACCACTCCATTCGTATCTACGAACAGGAGATGGCCGACCGCATCGCCAAGGCGATGGTTCACGCCGTAGAGCTCTGCGGCGGCGGCGCCAAGCCGGAACCCTTCTAAAATCAAGTAATTTCACGGCTGCCAAGCGGCCCAGCCAATGGAAAACTCCCGCGGGTGGACCGCCGCGGAATTACCTGTTGCAACGAATATCTTCCTCGCGCATCCAATCTTCTGTAAGCCCGAGGAGGTTCCCCATGTCGCTTCGTCCCGTGAAGCAGATCTTTGCAACCAAGCCTACCGTCGAGGGCGCCGGCGTCCGTCTGCAGCGCGCCTTCGGCTTTGGAAAAACCGCGGAGTTCGATCCATTTTTGTTGCTCGATGACTTCCGCAGCGACAACCCGGCCGATTATGTGGCCGGCTTTCCCTGGCATCCCCACCGGGGAATTGAAACCATCACCTACGTGCTG
>PMYF01000711.1:0-8002 GCA_003171295.1 Acidobacteriota bacterium
GTCCGACCCCCTTTCTGGAATTCACTCCACCATATTAGGGCACTACCAACCTGCGAACTCGCTAATTCGCTTCCGGGCTCCCCTCGGAGACACGCACGAGGTCGATCTCCGTCTTGTCTCCTTCATTCTTGAGCGCCACGACTTTCTGCTGCTTGTCGTGCTTGATTTCGAAGACGGTTTTTCCCTCTTCGTCTTTTTCCCTGTATTTGGTCACCTGATCGCCCAGGCGATCGTGGTAGAACGCCCGGACTTTCTCATAGGAATCGGTGGTTTCGAACTTTGCCGCCAGCACGCGAACTTTTGCTTCGTCCGCGATATTGATGTTGACGGTGGCGGAGTCACGGTCTTTCATCCTGGTCGCGCCGGGATAAATCGGCAGGCCGAGGGCTGCTTCACTCACCTCGGGATGGACCTCCAGCGAGCCGAGAGGCGTTTTGATTGAGACCTCTTTTTGGCCGTTGCCGCTTTGCGCAACCTGCACGTGGACCGCGTGCGAGATGAAGTGCAGTCCCACCCAAACGGCGAGGCCGGCAACCACGAGGATCAATGCCAGAACCAGCAGGGCAATAACGACGACGGGGCTGCTGCTGCGTGGCGGCTGGGGCGGCACGGGAGGGCGCGGGGGCTGAGGACTTGTAGCCATGGGACACTTCTCCTTTGTCTGCTTTACTGTTTCTACTTACGTGTCCGCCCTTGCCAAAGTTCCATTGCCTGCCCGGCTTTTATCCCAAGCGGTCGTGCAGAGCCACAGGATTGTCGCGATAGACGGCCGCCCCCTGTTCGAACTTCGAAGGGGGTCGGACCTTTAGCTCCGACATGAGCGGGCCGCACGCAGTCGGGGCCTTGAGGCCCCGTTTGAAGTTTTGGTTATTGTCGGACCTGAAGGTCCGACCCCCTTTCTGAAATTAAGTCCACCGTATTAGGTCACTGCCCGCCTGCGCAAAGCCTTGAGCGACTTCCCATCCCGATGCTATGCTGCATGGTTCACCATACGTTGAATCGAACCTCAGGGAGGCCCCCATGCAATTACGCAAACTCGGTCACAGTCCCCTTACAGTCTCGGCCCTCGGCCTGGGCTGCATGGGCATGTCGGAATTCTACGGTCCCCGGCACGATGAGGAGTCGGTCGAGACGATCCACCGCGCCCTGGACCTCGGGATCAACTTTCTGGATACGGCGGACGCATACGGCCGCGGGGACAATGAGGAACTCGTCGGCCGCGCCCTCCAGGGCTGCCGCAGCCGGGTTGTCCTGGCCACGAAATTCGGCAACGTGCGCGGCGAGGACGGCCAGTTCATGGGGATCAAAGGCAGTCCCGAATACGTCCGCCAAGCCTGCGAGGCCAGCCTGCGGCGGCTGCAGGTCGAGACCATCGACCTCTATTATCAGCACCGCGTCGATCGCACGGTTCCGATCGAAGAGACCGTGGGCGCCATGTCGCGCCTGGTCGAAGAGGGCAAGGTTCGCTTCTTGGGACTCTCCGAAGCTGCTCCCGGCACGATTCGCCGCGCGCATCGCGTGCACCCGATCAGCGCGCTGCAAACGGAATACTCACTCTGGACTCGCGACCCGGAGGAGGAAATCCTGGGCGTTTGCCGCGAGCTGGGCATCAGCTTCGTCGCTTACAGCCCGCTGGGCCGCGGGTTCCTGACCGGCCGGTTTACGCGTTATGAAGACCTGGCTCCTGACGACTGGCGCCGCAATCAGCCGCGCTTTCAGGGGGAGAATTTCGAGCGCAATCTCGAGCTGGTCCGGCGCGTCGAGCAGATCGCCGCAGAAAAGGGCTGCAAGACGTCGCAACTAGCGCTGGCTTGGGTGCTGGCCCAAGGTGAAGAGATCATCCCGATTCCGGGGACTACGCGCCGCGTGCACCTGGAACAGAATCTCGCGGCACTCGAAATCACGCTGACCGCGCAAGATCTCGCACGCCTCAACGAGGCTGCACCCAAAGACGCCGCGGCCGGGGATCGTTACCCGGAAGGCGGCATGAAAGTCGTCAACGGCTGAGGCGATTGATTGGCTGCGCACCAAGGAACCGGGGGCCACCCGAGGGGTTCACCGAGCCCACAAAGTGGCCCTCCAGGTTGCTGAGCGTGAATCCAACTCATCGAAAGCGCTTCATAAGTTCGGCCACAGCCCGCAGGTAGATGCGTTCGGAAGCGGGATCGAGGTGGGTCACGGCCACTTCGTATCCGCCTTCCGCGTAGGCCTTCTGCTCGGGGAAATAGCCGATGTAGCCGTTGGTGTAACCCATGAAGTGCGCGTAGGTCGCCGGGGAAGCGGCTTTGACCTGCTTCCCAATGTTGCTGAACTGCTCGCCGGGAAAGGTGGTCCACATGAGGTCACCGATCCGGACGATGGTGGTGGGAACCGGTACGGCGGTGGCCTTGAAATCCTGAAACAGCTCGCGGTATTGCCGGGGGAGAAGGATGTCGGCGGTTTCGATTTGCACGGGCGGCTGAAGGCAAGGTGCGGGGGAGAGCTGGCGGTACACGCGGGCGACCTCGCGCCCGATCTCCTCGCCAAGCGCCCACGTCGTCTTCACATCATCCGGGTTGCCATCCAGGCCGCCCACCACGCGGGGATTGATATCGCCCGCGGCTCCCTGCAAGTAGATGGCGCCCACGCCGGGGAATTCCTTTTCGACATACTCCTGCATGCGCCCCATCCACTCGCCGGAGATCTTGCTGTTGCGCCCTCCCAGCGAGGTTCCGTGGCAGGCGTAGTGAATCATCACGGCCAGGGGCTTGCCCGCCAGCGTGTCCAAGCGCACAATTTGCACCGCATCGTCGATGGCCCCCAGGGGATTCGCGCCCAACCGCACGACGCCACCAAATTCGTGGATCGGGACCGGCTTGTCGGTGCGGTGCTGGCCAAAGGATTGACTGGAGTTGTTCTCATCGAAGGTCAAGACCGAGTCCGCGTCGGCGGTCTTCACCTGGCGCCGGTTCATGGCGATGCGGGAGTGTCCCACGCCCGCGGCAATGCGCACGGCTTCGAGGTTGGCCATGGCTTGGGTGGCGGCCTTCAGCAGGCCACTCGCGAACTGGGAGTCCCAGGCCGTCTTCGCCTCGGCATTCGGCGAGGGCGCGGCATGGTTGTGAGCGTCGCCCAGAAGGATGTTTCCCACCGGGATGCCCGTCGCCTCCGAGATCCTGCGCCGGAAAACGTCGTGTCCCTGGATTTCGATAACATCGGCCTCAACAAAGGCCATCCGGACGCCGGAGGCTTCAAAAATCAAGGCTCGCGCATACAGACGGTCGTTCCCGTGGATTCCGTCCGAAGGTGCGCCGCGCAAGTCATAGCCGCCCAGGTCCACCGGTCCGGCCGGCGTTATGTCGACCTTCGCGTATCCCGCACGCAAATCCTGCGCCCGGGCCGGCGCCGCGGCAAACAACAGCAAGCTGGCTACAAGAAGGCGTGCTACGCGAAGACTTTTCGCCGTGCGTCCTGCCTGCCCCATGGTATGTCTGCACATTTCACTCAAGCTCCTCTTCCACCGTGTTATCGCTCGCGCTCAACTTGCGGATTTCGCGTGCATGCCCCAGCGTGGCATGTGTGACTGGTAGGATGCCGTGCTGGCAACTCAGCCTCAGGATAACGGTCGCCATCGCAAAGCGCGCGCTGTACGCGCCGCACCTGGCCGCGCGCTCCGGTGACGGAATAATCAAGACCGGGCCGATCAGCCGGCTTCGTCCGGTAGCCTCTCCCAGGTGCGGAGGCCGGTTCGGCTCAAATACACGGGTATGTTCTTGAAGAGGGGATTCGCGGCCTCAATTTCCCGGATCATCGCCCGCTTCACATGTGATAGCGTCCCCGTGAGGATGGTGAGGGACCCGCCCTCTCCCCCTGCCCCATTCACCTTCCACCCCAGGGCGTTGTGATGCTTGGCAATCTCAATGACCTCGCGCGCATCCCGGCTCACCAGGTCAGGATGCAGCCTTTCCTGAGCCTGCGTGTTCTCAATCATGACCTTCCCGAGAGCGGCAAAGTCCCCGTCATACACGGCGTCGCGGGATTGCTCCGCCGTCGCGCGCAAGTCGCGAAGCTGCCGGCAATCCGGTCCCAGGCCCTCGAGTTCCCGGATCACCTTTTCATGAACCGAGGATGAGCTGTGGGATCTCCCGAAGTAAATCAAGACCAGACGCCTTTCCAGCTCCCACCAAGTGGAGTTCTGCACCTGAACCTGCGAGACGGTGGCGTGCGGATAATCGAACATCTCGATATAGTTGATGCCGCCGTANNTGCGCGGTGTAGGCGACCTCGTGCGCCGTCAGGTGCCCCCGGGTGAGGCGGTCGAGCGCGCCGACCAGCGCTACGGCGACCGCCGACGACGTACCGGTGGAGGCTCCGCTCGGCGCCTCGGAGAAAATCGTCACGTTCAAGGCCAGATTGGCCGGGACCTTCATGCGGGCAATGGCCGCCTGCAGCAGGGGATGCTGATCCCAACCCGACTGCCCTTGGGTGGCGGTAAAGCGCTGGCCATAGTTCTCCGCGAAGATAACGATTTGCTGAGCCTTGTCCTCGTTCTCGAACACTTCCACCTGAACTTCCACATAGGGATACACGCCGATATTGAAGATCTTCCCGGTCCCGGCAAACCAGGTGTCCGTCCAGCCGCCATTGTCACAAATCCGAATGGGCGCTACGCCATTGATGATGCGCAGCGGCCGTCTGCCAGTAGCATCCTGCATCGGTTGCCTCCCTGTGGGCGCCGTCTGCCCGCTCGCCAAACCACTCCGCTATGACTTCCGGTCCTTCCCCTTGCGGTCTGAGAACAAACTTCAAACCTCGCTGACGCTCAGGGAAAGTGCCCGGGCGAAGATTCTACCACGTGTCGCTCACCACGCTTCGAATGGTCCCGTTCACTGCCGCTGGCAGCGGGGAATGCCCCCTGGCAGCATCGGCATGCCGGTCACGCGTTCGCCGATGATCAGCGTGTGGATGTCATGTGTTCCCGCGGGTACCAGCTTCCGGACTTGAGGTAGTACGACGGAACGAATCCCCTCAATGGCTGAGGACGCGCGCCTTCCATATGTGAGAATTGCTATAGAAGGCTTCGGGTCCGATCCGGTCGAAGACCACCTCGACGTAATTGACCCAGCTGAGGTCGCAGGTAGTCTCCGCGGCCTTGCGAGTTGCGGCCCGGGGCTTCGCCCCGCGTTCTGCTGCCACGACCCAAATAGTCGTTCCACCCCAGAATAGGAGGTCCGGTCGGACGTCCCTGGGAGTCGGGTCAAATGTGACGTACGCTATCCAGTGACCATCCGGTGAAGCAACCGGCAGACCCGCCGGGCGGCTCAGTGGCATGATGCGTTGCTGGCTTTTCCCGTCCGGTGAACTGATGACCAAACCCCCGTCGGAAATGAACACCAACCGGGAACTATCCCGGAACCACGGGGTCCATGAGGGCTTGATGTAATCCCAATCCCGGTTGGGATGGACGGTGATCTTTCCTAGGTCTGTCCAGGAATCCTTTTGGCTGTCGTAAATCCACAGAGGCGCTTCGCCGTAACTGCCGAAAGCGGCGATATATCGTCCATCCGGAGAAGGAACCAGCATGTCTCCGATTGCGGATTTGTTGCGAGCCAATCTCCGCCCACTGATCATAATGTAATCAAAGTCATCGGCTGGTCCAACCCAACACATAGCATCTAGGAACCCACAATACGTCGCCCTCTCAGTGGATCCCCGTTTGTAGAGCTCGTGATAAAGAGCCATCCTTGCTTCTTTGGATTTAACGGCGTCCAAGGAGACCAGAAAACACAAGTAATCTCGGAAGCAGACCAAATCCTGACCATCACTGATCCACCCAACAAGAAAGGCGTCCGCCAGTGGCTTGGGCGTAATGACTTTTCCCTCCGAGTTCATCACCATCACCTCAGAGAGCAGGTTGGACCGGCCAAAACCACCAGAGCCCCTGAACCTATCCCAACCGGTGTGTACATAAGCGATCTTGGATCCATCGGGACTGGGGACAGGGTTGTAAGCATTGCCGGCAGCGCTGAGCATGACCTCGTCATTCGACTGGCTCACGGGATTTCGAGGACCGCTTAGCGCGGAACCCTGAAACCACACCGTCACGACGACAAAGAAGAGTGCGAACCGAGTGGCAATCCGGCTCAACATGGCAGTTCTCCATTGGCGGCCCCACTCATGTTGCCCTTTGGCTCGTAGTCAGCTCCACAGGAGGGCACTCCTTACTTGTACGCCGGCAATCCCGTCACGCGCTCGCCGATGATCAGGGTGTGGATGTTATGGGTGCCCTCATAGGTGATGACCGATTCCAGGTTGCAGAGGTGGCGGAAAATCGGGTATTCGTCGGCGACGCCGTTCGCGCCCAGGATGTCGCGGGCCGCGCGCGCCACGTCGAGCGCTATCTTCACGTTGTTGCGCTTGAGCATAGAGACATGTGCGAAGTCGGCGCGCCCCTGGTCCTTCAGGCGCCCCACTTGCAGCGCCAGCAACTGTCCCTTGGTAATCTCCGTGATCATGTCGGCGAATTTCGCCTGCACAAGCTGGTGAGTGGCGATGGGCTTATCGTCAAACTGCTTGCGCACCTTGGCGTATTCGAGCGCTTCGTTGTAACAGGCCATGGCCGAGCCGAGGGCCCCCCAGCCGATGCCGTAGCGGGCCTGCGTCAGGCAGGAGAGTGGCGCTTTCAGCCCCTGCGCCTTGGGAAGCATGCTGCCCGCCGGCACCCGCACATCCTGCAACGCGAGTGTGGACGTCACCGAGGCGCGCAGCGACCACTTTCCCTTGATGTCCTTCGCCGAATAGCCCGGCGTGCCCATCTCCACCAGGAATCCGCGAATACCTTCGCCGGTGCGCGCCCACACCAACGCCACATCGGCAATAGTACCGGAGGTAATCCATGCTTTCTCGCCATTTAGAATATAGTCGTCGCCGTCTTTCACCGCGCGAGCGCGCATGCCGCCGGGATTGGACCCGAAATCCGGTTCCGTCAATCCAAAGCACCCGATGGCCTTGCCCTGCTGCAAAGCGGGCAGCCAGCGGGCCTTCTGCTCCTCGGAGCCGTACGCGTTGATGGGATACATCACCAGGGCCCCTTGCACGCTCACGAAACTGCGCAGGCCGCTGTCGCCACGCTCCAGTTCCTGCATGATCAGCCCATACTGCACGTTCGACATGCCCGCGCACCCGTAGCCCTCCAGGTTGGCGCCGTAAAAGCCCATCTCCGCCATGAGCGGTACGAGGTGCAGGGGAAACCTGCCCTCGCGGTTCCATTCTTCGATGTGAGGAATGATTTCCTTCTCGACAAACTCGCGCACCGTCTGGCGCACCAGCTTCTCATCGTCGGTCAGAAGGGAATCAATCTCCAGATAGTCCACTCCATGAAAAGTAAACATGCATCCTCCTCCAAGTGCCGGTGTCAGGCACCGGTGCTGCCCCGGAATGATCCACGCATTTTTGCGAGGGCCCGGTCGATCTCGGCGAGGGATTCCTCCAGAGGTCTCTCGGTCGTGTCCAGCACCAGGTCTGCGTGCGCCTTCAGGGGCTCCACATACCGTTGATGCATGGGCCGAACCGATTCCGTGTATTGACTGAGGATGGATTCCACCGTCCGGCCTCGTTCCTCCAAGTCCCGGTGCAGGCGGCGAATCAGTCTGATATCAGAGGCGGCATCGACGAAAATCTTCATGTCCATCAGGGCGCGCAGTCGCGGGTCCCAGAAAGCGAAAAGGCCCTCGAGAATCACCAGCGCCGCAGGGCAAATCTCTTCAACTCGTGAGGTTCGCGTGTGCGACGCAAAGGAATAGCAGGGTTTCTCGACCGCCTGGCCCTCGAGGAGCCGTTGGAAATGCTGGAAGAGAAGGTCATGGTCGAAGGCGGAAGGCGCATCATAGTTGACCATGGTCCGCTCCACCGTGGACAAGTGGGCTTGGCTCTTGTAGTAGGAGTCCTGGTCCACCAGCACGGCGCCGGGGACTGCATAGCGCTCGGCCAGACGCCGGGCGAGAGTTGTCTTCCCGGAGCCCGT
>PMYF01000711.1:8067-11268 GCA_003171295.1 Acidobacteriota bacterium
TGAGCGCCGCCTTCCCCGGACAGGATTTTGGAATCGCGGGTCGCGAGCATATAATCAAATCCCTTATGGACGAACGCATACGGCTGACCGCGATGGTGAAGGCAGCGGGTTGAGCGGCTAAGTTGAGTCCAAGTATTTTGGACTCCGTGCTCGCCAAGTTGCCAAAACAATTCGATCCTAACGTGCTGGTAGGCTTCGACACCGCCGACGACGCCGGAGTGTATCAACTTTCACCCGACTTGGCGCTGGTTCAGACCGTGGACTTCTTTACGCCCATCGTGGATGACCCTTACACCTTCGGCCAGATCGCCGCAGCCAACGCTCTGAGCGATGTCTACGCGATGGGAGGCCGGCCGATTTCCGCTCTCTCCATCGTGGGGTTTCCGCACACCGGCCGCGATGTGGAGATTCTCGAGAAGATTCTCCAAGGTGGCCTCGCGAAGATGCAGGAAGCAGGCTGCACGGTGATTGGCGGCCACTCGATTGGAGACGACGAAATCAAATTTGGCTATGCGGTGACCGGCCTCATCAATCCCCAGCGCGTGCTGAAGAATGTGGGTGCGCAGCCGGGTGACCGGCTGATCCTGACCAAGCGCCTCGGCACCGGGGTGATCGGCACGGCGCTCAAGAAAGATCGCGCCAGCCAGGCCTCGGTGGATGCGGCCGTCGCATCCATGTGTACTCTGAATCGCGCCGGCAGCGAAGTGGCCCTGCAGTTTGAGGTGCACGCCGCCACGGACATCACCGGGTTCGGTCTGCTGGGCCACGCGCGGGGAATGGCAGCAGGCAGCAAGGTAAGTTTCATGCTGGACTCTGCGCAGTTTGATTGCCTTCCGGACGCGATCGAATACGCGCGGCAGGGCTTTCTTCCCGGCGGTTTGACCCGGAATATGGAGTTTCTGAGCGGCTGCGTGGAGTTCGCCGCCGGCGTCTCGCAGGAGATGAGGAACCTGCTCTTCGACCCTCAGACCTCCGGGGGACTGCTGTTTTCCGTGGCTTCCCAAGACGCCGCGGCGCTTTTGGAAGCGCTGCGCGCGAGCGGAGTGGGTGCGCAGGCGGTGGGAGAAGTGGTCGAGAAGACTCACCCGCTTATCCAGGTGCGATGAACGAGCCTGGGGCACTTTGCCGTTGTTTCTATATGCTGTGCCCGATGCCGGGGTTTATTCTGCACCGCTGCTTCTGGTCACATCGACGTATCTCTTACTGACGGCCCTGCGCCTTCGCGCCGAGCAAGTGGAAGGTGATTCCCCCCGATGCTTAGTTTGATTCATGCCGAGACCGCTGAGCAGGTCGGGCAAGCCCGCGAACTGTCTAAAGAATATGCGGCTTCGCTGGGTGTCGACTTGTGCTTTCAGAATTTTGAATGCGAACTGGCCGAACTGCCCGGCGACTATGCACCGCCTGCGGGTCGGTTGTTGATGGCGATGGATGGGGCACGCGCGGCGGGATGTGTGGCCTTGCGAAAAATCGATGACGAAACCTGTGAGATGAAGCGGCTGTATGTTCGCTCGGAAATTCGCGGCAAAGGTGCAGGGAAGGCTCTCGTAAACGCGATTCTCTCCGAAGCCCGTGCCATCGGGTATCAACGGATGCGGCTCGATACGCTGCCGCAGATGAAGCAGGCCATCGCGCTTTATCGATCCCTGGGGTTCCGCCCCATCCCGGCATATCGGCACAATCCCGTTGCCGGTGCGTTATTTCTGGAACTAGACCTCAAGAGCTGGGACCCGCCCAGAAAGTAAGCCTGCATTGCGCCTTTCGCCGAACACGGGTTAAGATTGCTGCGATGAGAAAACAGATTCCTACGCAATTAATCGTCGGTTTGGGGATTCTGATCGTGGGGGGCGGAATCGTCGGGGGCGAGTACTTCCTGGTGAAGTGGTACCCACACCACACGGAGGCCGTGAAAGCCGCAACGTTGCGCCCGGTGCCTTATAAGAATGACAGTCTGGGGATTGAGATGCAGGTGGCGGCGGGCTTCAACAAGAGGGTGGAATCTTTTGCCGGGGGCGTGCGAATCTATGCGCCCAGATTCTGGAGCATTGCACCATCCATCACCCTCACCGTGCAGCCGAATCCCGATCAGACCGCGGAGTTTACTCCCCAGGTCCTGGCCAAGTGGCAGACCCAGGGCGTGACCGAGGATATTCCGCGCTACCACTTTGAACGCACTCGCCTCAACAATCGCGACGCGGTCCTGATCAGGCAGTACAAGGAGCGGGCGATGCTGCTCACGGTGCGCATCATTTCGCCGGACCGCATTGTGGAAGCGGACTGCACGCCGGGCCGGGCCAACGAGGATCTTTACATGCAAGCCTGTGATGAGAGCCTGCGCACGATCACGGTAGCGGGGCCGGAATCGCCGCCCCCCGTCAGTCCGGGGGTGATGGAACTCACCCCGGCGGGGCGACTCACTGCCAAGCCTTAGCGGCGGAAAAGGCTTGCCCTGCTTGCTGCCGATGTACGGCCAGTGGGTCCAACCGAGCGACGCCTCGTCCCCGGTTCCGGTACGCTCCAGGATTTTCGTTTCCAGACCCGCGGCAGTGCCCGCCAGCATTGCCGGTGTGTCGATCGTCAAGGGAGGTCGCCGAGTCGGACTATGCCGAAGTGGGAATCCGTTGAAGGCAACCTGGCCACACCACTGGGATTTCGCGCCGCCGCGGTCGCAGCCGGAATCAAGAAGATGCGTGACGCGCTGGATTTGGCGTTGATCTTCTCGGAGGCGCCCGCCACTACGGCGGCCGGGGTATTCACGACCAACCGAGTGGCCGCGGCGCCGGTTTTGGTCTCGCGGCAGAATTTGGTCGAAAGCCGGGGGTGTTGCCGCGCCATCGTCGTAAATTCCGGAAACGCCAACGCCTGCACGGGGCGCGAAGGATTGCACACCGCGCAGGAAACCGCGCGCGTAGCCGCCGAGTTGCTGGAAATCGAACCTGCCCAGGTCCTGGTGGCTTCCACGGGAGTGATCGGCGTTCGTCTCCCCGGCGACCTGATCCTGAAACAACTCCCCAAGCTGAAATCCCTGCTCAATCGAGAGAATGCCGACCTGGCCGCCCGGGCCATCCTGACGACTGACACCGTTCCCAAGAGCTGCGTTGTCCGGTCGGAAGTCAAAGGCAAGTCCGTGCACATCGCCGGCATTGCCAAAGGCGCCGGCATGATTCAACCGCGCCTGGCGACGATGCTTTCTTTCCTCACGAC
>PMYF01000716.1:0-6003 GCA_003171295.1 Acidobacteriota bacterium
GGGCCGGGCATTCCCCCCGAGGTCCTCTCGCACATCTTCGAGCCCTTCTTCACCACCAAGGAAGAGGGCAGTGGAACGGGCTTGGGTCTGGCCATAGCCCTCGGCATCGTGCAACAGCATGGGGGAAACATCGAGGTAGACTCCACGCCGCAAAAGGGGACGGCCTTCACCGTCCTCCTGCCGGAGGAACTGCCTCTCGCGAGCCTTGCCGCTGGCGGGCCGGCGAAATCATCGGCCTCTGCCTGAGAGTTTTTGAGCTTGTCTATGCCTGGAAGGAGCACGCTATGAATCCCAAAGCCAGCATCCTGATTGTGGACGACGAGAACGTGGTGCGGGAGTCGCTGGGAAAATGGTTCGAGGAAGAGGGCTACAGCGTGGACACCGCGAGTAGCGCCCACGAGGCGCTGCTGAAGCTGCCGCGCCAGCGCTGGGACCTGGCCCTGGTCGACATCAAAATGCCCGGTATGGATGGCCTCGAACTGCACCGCAAGATTCGTGAGGTTGATCCCAACATCCAGGTCATTATCATGACCGGCTATGCTTCGGTGGAAACCGCGGTGCAAGCCCTCAAGGACGGCGCCTACGACTACGTCATGAAACCCTTCGACCCTGATGATCTGGCCCATGGCGTGGCCAAGGCGCTTGACCACCGCCGCGCGCGGGAAGAAAACCTGCGGCTGCGCGCCAGCCTGGAGGAAGTCCAGGCCGTCGAGCTGATCGGGAAGAGCCGCGCCATGCAGGGCGTCCTGGAGAGCATCCGCACCGTGGCGCCCACGGATACGACCGTGCTGATTCACGGCGAGAGCGGCACCGGCAAGGAGTTGGTGGCGCGCGCCATCCACAATTTGAGTCCGCGCCGCTTCATGCCGATGGTCACGATCCACTGCGGCGCGCTGACCGAGACGCTGCTCGAAAGCGAGCTCTTCGGACACGAAAAAGGCGCGTTCACCGGCGCCCAGTACCGCAAGAAAGGTAAGTTTGAAGTCGCCGAGGGAGGCACGGTCTTTCTCGACGAGATTTCCGACATCAGCTTGAAGACCCAGACCGACCTGCTGCGCGTCCTGCAGGAAAAGGAGATCACGCGCGTCGGCGGCAACCAGACGCTCAAGGTGGATTTCCGGGCCGTCGCCGCCAGCAACCAGGATCTGAATATGCGCGTGCGCGAGGGAACCTTCCGTCCCGATCTCTACTACCGCCTGGATGTTTTCGGCATCACGATTCCACCCCTGCGCGAGCGCAAGGAGGACATCCCGCTGCTCGCTGATCATTTCCTGCGCAAGTATTCGCGCGCCATGAACAAGGGTTTCTCGAATCTCAGCCGCCAGGCGCTCGAGGTGCTGATGAACTACGACTGGCCAGGCAACGTGCGCGAGCTCGAGAACGCCCTGGAGCGCGCCATGGTGATCGGCCGCGAGCCAGAAGTCCAGGCCGCGGATTTTCCGCTTCAACTCACCCTGCCGCCCCAACCCGAGGGCAGTCTGGCGCTCGAGGACGTGGAACGCGCGCACATCCTACACGTGCTCGAAGTCTCGGAGTGGAACCAGACGCGGGCCGCCAAGGTGCTGGGCATCGACCGCGTGACCCTCTACAACAAGATTAAGAAATACGGCTTCCGGAAGGCCGCCCCGGCCGCGTCATGAGAATCATCTCGCTCGTGGCGATTGGACAAGTCGACCGGGCGCTCCTCGAAACTCTCGCCGAGGGCTTGACGCGGCGCCTGCGAGTGGCCTGCTCCATCCAGCCGGAGGGCCTGGAGGTGGAATTCGCCTACAACGCAACGCGGCGACAGTATCACTCTACCGAAATCCTGGGAAGACTCCTGGAGCAGCCGCCCGGAGAATGTTGGAAGGTGCTGGGCGTGACTGAGGCCGACCTCTACATCCCCATCCTCACCTTCGTGTTCGGGGAGGCGCAAGTCTCGGATGGCGGCGCCGTCGTCTCCGCCCATCGCCTGCGCCAGGAGCTTTACGGCTTCCCCGCTGACCTGGACCTTCTCCATGAGCGACTGCTGAAAGAGGCTCTCCACGAATTGGGCCACACCTGCGGCCTGCGACACTGCGCTGACTACCTCTGCGTCATGAGCGCCTCCTATGGCGTCGAACGCATCGATTTGAAACGCGCGGAGTTCTGCCCGGCCTGTGCGCAGGCTTTGTCCGGCAAGGACCTCTGAGCCGCACCCCTTGCGACCGCGTGAGGGGGGCGTTTCCCCCAGCAGCAAGTTCCAGTCCTCCGCCAGGTTGTCCCCGGAAACTTCCCTCTCTAGCCACAACCCGCGCCCTGGCATAGAATGCCCACGTGGATCGCAAAACCATTTCCACTAAGAACCGGACGCGCCCCCGCGGCGTGAACCTCGTGGACGTCGCCGTGATGGCGGCGATTCGCAACACGCTCACCTACCAAGTCCCGGATTCCCTCGTGGTCCAGCCCGGCCAGCGAGTCGAGGTTCCGCTCGCAACGCGCAAAGCCACGGGCATCGTCCTGCGGGCAGGAAGCCCTCTTCCCCCCGACGTGAAAGTGCGGCCCATATTGCGCTTGCTGGACCCGGAGCCGGTGCTGACGCCCCAATTGCTGGAGCTGGGTCTGTGGATTGCTGACTATTACGTTGCGCCGATTGGCGAAGTATTCCGGGCGATGCTGCCCTTGCGCGCGGCGACGCGGCGCGCGCGCCTGGTCCGCCTGAGCGAATTGGGACAGCGGAAGCTCCAGGAAACCGCTCAGCCTGCGGAAGAGCGGGCCGGGCAGGAGGGGGACCTTCTCGCCTATCTCGCCGCGCGCGGCCGCTCTGCGCTGGAAGCGCTGCGCCGGAAATTTCCAGAGGCTTTCCTGCGCGCCCTCAAGCAGAAATGGGTCGTCGTGGAAGAAGTCGAGCGTGCGCGCGGCCAACGGCAGGTTTACGCGGTACGGCTGGCGGGCCCTCTGCCGGAGAAGCCGTCGCGCCTTTCGCCGGTCGCCCAGCGAATCCTCGCAGCGCTCGAGAGCGGCGGGCCGGCAGGCGATCACGGTAAGCTCCTCGAGGCTGCCCGCGCGAGTCTCGCCGCGCTCAAGAAACTGAGCGCCGCCGGTTTGGTCGAACTGAGTCCGGCGGAGAAATTTCCGCCCCCGTCCGGGGGCGCAGCGGCCGGCGAGGGTTCACCCCTGGTTCTGACGCCGGCGCAGCGTGCGGTTCTCGACGACCTCCTGCAGAATCTTGAATCCTCCCGGTTCGAAACCGTGCTCCTGCATGGCATCACCGGCAGCGGCAAGACGGAAATCTATCTGCGACTGATGGCGCGCTGCCTCGAACTCGGTCGCGGCGCCCTGATGCTGGTTCCGGAAATCTCCCTCACGCCGTCTGCGCAGGCGCTGGTCCTGGCGCGATTCGGGTCCCAGGTGGCGCTTCTGCACAGTGCCCTGACCGAAAACGAACGCCACGATGCCTGGTGGCGAATCCGCCGCGGCGCGGCCCAAGTCGTCCTGGGAACCCGGTCGGCGGTGTTCGCTCCCGTCGCCCACCTGGGCCTCGTGATCGTTGATGAAGAGCACGACACGAGTTACAAGCAGGACGAAACGCCACGTTACCATGGGCGTGATGTGGCGGTGGTGCGTGCGCGCCTGGCCGGAGCGCTCACCGTCCTGGGTTCCGCGACGCCCTCGCTGGAATCTTACTGGAATGCGCGCGAAGGGAAATACCGCCTGGCGATACTTCCGGAACGCGTGGGTGGGCGGAAGCTCGCCAGCGTGGAAATCGTGGACATGCGCCAGGAGTTTCGCGAAACCCACACGCAGGTGCCCGTCTCCCGCCGCCTGCAGCACGAAATTGAGGCGCAGGTAGCCAACCGGCAGCAGACCATGATCCTGCTGAACCGCCGTGGCTATGCCTGGTTCCTGTTGTGCCGGAGTTGCGGCGAGACGCAGCGCTGTGTGAACTGTTCTATCTCGCTTACCTATCATCGCCGCGAGCATCGCCTGATTTGTCATTACTGCGGTTACTCAGCCCCGGTGCCCGCGCACTGCCCCGGTTGCGGGAGTGAGCATCTTTATTACGTGGGTGAGGGAACCGAGAAGGTCGAAAAGAAGTTCGCCGAACTGTTTCCCACCGCCCGCGTGGCGCGGCTTGACCGCGACGTGGCGCGGCGCGCCGGGCAGTTCCAGCAGATATTGGGAGCTTTCCGGCAGGGCAAGATTGATCTGCTGGTGGGAACGCAACTGATCTCGAAAGGGCACGATTTCCCCGGCGTGACGCTGGTGGGAGTGTTATCTGCGGACATCGGCCTGGGGATGCCGGATTTTCGTTCCGCGGAGCGGACGTTTCAATTGCTCACGCAAGCCGCAGGCCGCGCCGGGCGCGGCGACGTCCCGGGGCGCGTGTTGGTGCAAACCTTCTATCCCGATCATTACGCCATTCGGCTGGCCGCGGAGCAGAACTACGAAGCCTTTTTCCACAAGGAAATGCGGTTTCGCCGCATGATGCACTACCCCCCGGTGACGGCTCTGGCGAACGTCATCGCCCAAGGCGGCGAACTCGAACAGGCCGCGCGGGTCGCCAAGCAGGTCGGGGATTTTCTCATCCCCCTCGAGAGGCACATTGAGGGGCTGAAGATCCTGGGACCCACGCCGGCGCCACTCGCCAAAGTGCAAGGCCGCTTTCGCATTCAGTTCCTGATTAAGTGCACTTCCCGCGCCCGCCTGAATAACATCTTGCGGCAACTGGCGGACCACTCAGAGCAGCAGGGTATTCCACCACGCTGCGTGATGATCGACATGGATCCCATCAACATTATGTAGATCCCCACTCAGACCCGGCTTTTGTAGAGGCCGCCTTTAGGGGCTGCGGAAAAACTCGTAGGCGCTGTCATTCTGAGCGAAGCGAAGAACCCCTGCATTTGTAGAATCAGACAAATACAGAGGTCCTTCGTCGCCTGCGGCTCCTCAGGATGACAGCTTTGGCGGTTTTTCCGCAGCCTGTTTAGGCGGGCGAGTCTTTCAATCCATGATGCCGCCCTGAAGGGCGCCGCTACGAAAAGGAAAATGGCGTGGGAACGAAGGTGAGGGCAAGAATCAGAGCTGCGACGAGGGCGAGAATCTTCCTGCCTCGGCCGAGGGTTTCCGTCGGGTCGAGCAACACGGGATGGCGCAGGCCGAGAAAAAACAGGATTACACCCCAGACGATCCACCCCATCCAACAGAAGATTCCCAGCGGCAGCAAGACCAGGAGGAAACCGCGTGAAATGTTCCGCTGCTTATCCCCGATGATCGCATAAAGAATGTGGCCGCCATCGAGTTGCCCCACCGGCAGAAGATTCAGGGTCGTGGCGAACAGCCCCACCCAAGCGGCGCAGCCCGNNNGGCGAGGGCGGGGATGGCGATGACAAAGCCCGCCAGCGGTCCCGAAATTCCAATGTCAAACAGCTCGCGGCGGGTAACTATCGGAGACTTGATGCGGATGAAAGCTCCCAGCGTTCCGATGAGCGTGGGAGCGGGGATAAAGTAAGGATAGGTGGCGTGGATTCCGTAGTGCCGGCAAGTGAGGTAATGCCCAAGTTCGTGCGCCAGCAGGATGCTCAGCAGGGTGAAGGAGAACGGCACGCCCAGCACCAGTCGCCCGGGGTGATGCCACAATCCCTGGAAGTAGGCGCGCGAGACCTCCCAATCGAAAACCGGAAGATTCTGCGCGTAGTTGATTTCGATGTGGGTGCCTACGATCAGGGTCGTCAGGATGGTGAGCAGCAAGAGTCCCAGGTGAAAGGGCAGCGAGTGGTACCAGCGGCGGCGGGGCCTGAGGGGCCAGCGGACAGGAACCCACGGCGGAGCGGGCAGAGGGTTCTCAATGACCGGAGGCTGGCTGAGACTGGCGGATTGGAATTCGTCGCCCATGCGTGTCGGGAGAAGAATTCTATTCTCGCCTGCCCCTGGCCGCCTGTAAATAGGTTAGGAGAGGGATTGCAGCTCCTTGCCAGGTTTGAAGCGCACGGCTTTGCCCGGCGGGATGCTGACTTCCGCCCCGGTTCGGGGGTTCCGGCCAAT
>PMYF01000716.1:6091-8999 GCA_003171295.1 Acidobacteriota bacterium
GTGATGCTCGTGCGGTTGACGACCTCATTGATGATGTCCAGCTTTATCACGCGAACCTCCTGAAAATACGGGCTTTAATCCTAGAAAGACACTGAGGCATTGTCAAGAGTAATCTCCTGGACTATCATGCTCATCCTTTTTGTTGCTGGGGGGGCTGTGCCGCGACCGCGTGCCGCGGCGATGTGCCCCCATTCCAAACGAGGTAACTTCACATGCCGGTCAAGAACGATCGCTGGATTCGTAAAATGGCACATGCGCACGACATGATCAATCCCTTCGAGGAAAAGCAGGTGCGGGATGGAGTGATTTCCTACGGGCTTTCCTCTTACGGATACGACCTGCGCGTCGCCGATGAATTTAAAATATTCACCAACGTTAACACCACCATCGTTGACCCCAAGCAGTTCGACGCCCGCTCCTTCGTCGAGTTCACGGGGCCCGCCTGCATCATCCCGCCTAATTCCTTCGCGCTTGCCCGCTCTGTGGAATATTTCAAGATCCCGCGCAATGTCCTGACGATATGCGTTGGCAAATCAACTTATGCCCGTTGCGGTATTATTGTAAATGTTACACCACTTGAGCCGGAGTGGGAAGGCTTTGTCACGCTCGAAATCTCGAACACCACGCCCCTGCCGGCGCGCGTCTATTCCAATGAAGGTCTTTGCCAGATCATCTTTCTGGAGTCGGATGAGGTCTGCGAGACCTCNNTCTGCCCATGCGGTTCGGTTGGATCCTGCTGGTGGTGACCTTGCTGTCTGTGCCCGCCGGCAGGGCAGCACGTGGCCAAACCGAGAAACCGGCGGTTCCCCCGGCGCTGGCATCCCTGCCCACGCCTCTCCCGAACCCAGGGCAGTCCGTGGCGCCCGCGCCGGATGCGACCTACACCCTCGCGCCGGAGCGCCGCGCCCAGGCCGTCGCCTATTCCCACGTCCAATATACCCTCTATTTTGTGGGGACCCTATTTTCGATCGGCGTCTATCTTCTCCTCTGGCGCGCCCGCATCGCGGTGATCTTTCGTGACTGGGCATGCTGGGCTTCGCGACATCATTTCGTCCAGTGCTTGGTTTTTGTGCCGCTTTTCGTGGTGGCGGCAAGCCTGCTGAATCTTCCGCTCGACTACTACGCCGGTTTTGTTCTGGAGCGCCGCTTTGGTCTTTCAACGCAAGGGTTCGCGTCCTGGCTCGGCGACTGGGGAAAGAGTCTGGCCGTGGGAGTTGCACTCGGCGTCATCGGGGCCTGGGNNAGCGGATCGAAGCCATGTTGGATCACGCGGGCCTTTCCATCCCGCCCGCGCGCATTTTCGAAATGGACGCCAGTTCCAAGACCAAAACCGTCGATGCCTATGTGTCCGGCGTGGGTGCGAGCAAGCGCGTCGTGGTGTGGGATACGGCTCTCCGCACCATGGGGCCGGATGAGTTGTTGCTGGTTCTCGGACATGAAACCGGCCACTACGCCCTCTATCACATTCCCAAAGAGTTTGCCCTGGACGAAGCCGTGGCCCTGCTCTTCATCTTTCTAGGGTTTCTGGCAGCCAATCGCCTGGTGGAGCGAGCCGGCCGGCGCACCGGGATCGAAGGCGTGGGCGACCTGGCTTCGCTGCCCCTGATGCTCGTAGTGCTTACCGTGCTGGTATTCCTATCTTCTCCCATCGTGAACGGTATCTCGCGCCACTACGAGCACCAAGCTGATCAGTTTGGACTGGAGGTGGCCTACGGCATTGTTGCGGACCCGAACACCGCTGAGATTCACGCCCTCGAAACCCTGGGCACAGAAGACTTGGCTGACCCCGATCCCAGCCCCTTTATCAAATTCTGGCTTTACACCCACCCACCGCTCGCGGACCGCATCCGTTTCGCCGCAAGCTACAAGCCCTGGGCGGAAGGGAAACCACTGGAACTCGTGCTTAAACGCAAATAGGGGATTGCCTCCTGCGGATAGGGAAGCCTTCCCGTCCTCTTCTCACTCACACACTTCAACTCAACCGGGGGGATACGATGTACTTTTCCAATCCCAGCCGTGCGCGCACCTTGCGGCTTTTCTCACCTCTGTGTTAACGTCGTAAGTTTGAGGTTTCAAAGGAATTTTGACTGAGCGAGGGGGGGGATGAACCTGAGCCTTCGGGGGCGAACCCCGCGCATTGCCGCGACAGCATACGTTGGGGCGAGGACACTCCCCGCTGATCTTACTGAGCCGGGAGGGCCGCAGGGCTCCTGAGAGTCAACTGGCAGGCTGCGGGCGCAAACCATATGTCTAATCGGGTTGAACCAATCCGTTCCGTGAAAGGCACGCGCGATCTGCTGCCCCCCGAAACCAGCCTTTGGCAGCGGGTTGAGTCGGAAGCCCATCACGTTTTCACTGCCTATCACTATGGCGAAATCCGTACGCCCATTTTGGAAGAAACGGCGCTCTTCGCCCGAGGAGTAGGTGCTGATACCGACATTGTGATGAAGGAGATGTACACCTTCCACGACCGCGCCGAGGAATCGCTGACGTTGCGCCCTGAGGCCACAGCGTCCGTCGTACGCGCTTACCTCGAGCACAGCCTTTACAACCAGGGCGGTATTCACAAGCTCTACTACATCGGCCCCATGTTCCGCCGCGAGCGCCCGCAGAAGGGGCGCTACCGCCAGTTTTACCAAATTGGTGCGGAAGTCTTGGGGTCCGAGAACCCGCTGGTGGACGTGGAAATCCTGGAAATGCTGGTCCTGTTCTTCGGCCGCGTCGGCATTCGCGAGTATCAGCTTCTGCTCAACTCCGTGGGTTGCCCCAAGTGCCGCGCAGAGTATTTGGAAGTTCTGCGTCAGGCGCTCCAAAGCGTCAAGGCCACCATGTGCGCGGATTGCCAGCGCCGCGCCGACACGAACCCGCTCCGCGTGCTTGACTGCAAAGTAGAGACGGACCAGCCGAT
>PMYF01000013.1 GCA_003171295.1 Acidobacteriota bacterium
GCTGCGTAATCGACCGGAACTCCTGCACGGCATCCACATTGGGGGTCATGGCAGCCTGGGGAAGTCCCTGTGTATTTATGTTGAGGCCATCCATGCGGAAGACCGTGTACCCGGCCCGCTCACCAGCGATTGTCGGGCGGTTGGCGGATACATAACCGTTGTAACCCACACCGCTGTTAGGGTTTGGGCTGGATTCAGCGCCGGCGGTCAGCGTCAGCAGGTTGTAAATATCGCGTCCATCCAAGGGGAGTTCGGTGATTTGGCTCGCCTCCACCAGTTGTCCGATCTCCGCAGTCTCTGTATCCAGCAGCGGCGTGGAGCTGACCACTTCAACACTGGTTGAGACGGATGCCGGCGATAGGACTGCATCTTGACGGACCGTGCTGGCGACGTGAATCTCGATCTGTTCGACGACCAACGGCTTGAGGCCGGTCGCGTTGACCGCTATTTTGTATGTTCCCGTGGCCAGACTTGGAAACGCGTAATCCCCACTTTTGTTTGTTATCGTTTGCTCTGAAATTCCTGTTAAAACGTCCGTTGCCACAACTTTTGCGTCCGCTACGACCGCGCCACTGACGTCGTGAACAGTGCCTACAAGCGCGCCGGTCGATTGGCCATACGAATACACGGATGCGCTAAGGGCAATAACTAGCGCATAGAAGAATATGCTGCGAAGTAATCTCACGGATGTGTCTCCTTCTGCGGCTTATCGCCGTCATTGTCCTCAGTTGTGGGCGTGAAATGCCCAGCCAAAAAGCCTCCCGAACTGTCAATCGTCGTTATGCAGATACAGAAATGAGTGACCATACTGAAGTCCCATGAAGCGTTGTGAGAATTGAGTGAATTACGTTTCTCAAAGTTACCCCCGTCTGCTATGAAGCGGCCGTCGTAAGGTCTCAGCTGACTGAGCTGATTCGCGGCTCGGTGGGAATCGCATTCCACGCGAAAATTCATAGGCGGCACGACGTGACGGCGAGACGAGCACGATCCTCTGCCTGGTCATCAAACAGCTCCCTACCTTGAGAACCATGAGCGATTTCGCTTACGAGGTTCTTGCAAATGGTTGACCAGCGAACACAGTGCAGCTACAGGCAACCCCAACTGCTCCTTGCCGCCCAAGTCAAACAGTCCTTTCTATTCCGGAGCATAGCCTAGGGAGATCAACAAAGAGTGGCTAGAGAAAAATGCCTGGAAACGTGTCGTTTTGCTCTTTGAAACGACGCTGAAGCAAGTGAGCGCAAGGAAACACAACCTAACCCCCGGCTTTAATCCGGGTTTCAATGTTGGTTTTTTGGGCGATTCCGAACTCGAATGAGAAATATCGCGTCGGACTGCATGGTAAGGCAATAGCAATCGACTGAGCAACAGCCAAGATCGGCTTTCAGACAGTGGTCATGTAGAGGGGGAATAAACGGTGTTGTATTGGCTCTAGCTTGAGCTAGACTGAGCTGATTGCATTAGCCGTTTGGGTTCGCCTTCATCTCGATTTAGGAATAATCGTTTTATCCTATGAAATATATCGAACGTGATTGTTTCTCCAAGTGCAGCGTTGCAATCCGGATTCTCGTGCTTCGGTGCGCGGATCAACTCAGTATGCCTCATATACTCGTCGAAAGCAGGCGGCAGCACTCCGCCACGCCTGGCCAGCAGGCGCACTCCCCTGGGACTGGAAATCGCTACAGCGCCCACATCGTCGCGTTCGCGATAGATGGCAGCATGAAGTCCGCCCAGACCCTGTTTGCAGGAGAGGGAAACCGTGTGCAAGTTAGCGATGCCAATCTTCCTCCAATCCCCATTTCCGGAAGTCAGGAGCATTTCCATGTTTCCCTGAATTCGCATGGAAAAACTGTTCTCGAGACCGTTGAATAGCCCCTTGGCAGCAAGCCAGAGGCATCCATCCAGCAATTGCCTTTCCATCTGCGCACGTTGCACGATAGCTCCCCGATCAAGCGAGTTTCAGTACGTCGTCAAAGCGGTTGGACGCATCGTCGAACACCGCATCGGTATCGGCAAGCCCGGTATAGATGCGGCTTCCCGCGATAGTGATGATTCCATGCGCGCTGAAAGCCGCACCCATTTCTTCCATCATGTGTTTGCGGGGCCCGGCCTCGCGCATCACTTTGATCGGGTTGCGCATGCTCATCAGCATGACGCCCGAGGTTTGCAGGTGGACGATCGGACCAAGGTTGTAGGTGACATACGGCAAACCCAGGCGGTGAATGATTTCGTCGAGCCCCTTCCGCAATCGGTCGCCCGCGCGCCCCGCCTTCACCGCGGCATTTGTGCGCAGCATCTCTTGAATGGAAAAATAGCCTGCCGCGCAGGAGAGTGGGTTTGCGGTTAGCGTTCCCCCTACAAATGCGCGTTTCGAGCTGGTCCCGATGCCGCCGGACAGCAACATCATCACATCACGCCGACCTCCGATGCCGCCCGCCATCGGGTAACCGCCGGTCAGGCATTTTCCCAGTACGGTAATGTCCGGTTTAACTCCAAAATAGCCCTGTGCGCCGCCCATCCCAATGCGAAACCCAGTAACAACCTCGTCGAAGATCAGCAGCGCGCCGAATTCGTTGCAGAGTTTTCGCAGCTCACTGTTAAAGTTTCGCTGGACGGGACGGGTGCCGCTCTCCGGACCCAACGGTTCGACAATAATTGCAGCGGTTCCGCCCCTCAATTGATTGAGCCACAATGTCCGGCGCAAAGAGTTCAGATCGTTGGGAAATCGCTCCTGAATATAGGCAGTTGATGCACGGGGTATGCCGATGGCCTCTCTGCGGCCAGTACCGGGAATGCGCATGCCATACACCATCTGGTCGCTCCAGCCGTGATACGCGCCGCCGATCTTAATCACAAAGTTTCGGCCCGTATAAGCGCGAGCCAGGCGAATCGCCGCCATCACAGCTTCCGTTCCAGAACCCAACATCCGGAACATCTCGATGGCAGGCATAGCTTCGCAAACTAACTCGGCCAGTTTAACTTCATACTCATGCAAGAGGCCGGTTAGCGGGCCGCAAGAGTCCAGTAGCGCATGGATTTGTTGCCGGACAGTTTCGTCGTTGGAGCCGAGCAGTATTGGCCCTCCGCCC
>PMYF01000429.1 GCA_003171295.1 Acidobacteriota bacterium
CGACGACCAACGCCTTCTCAAGCTGTTCGGAAGTGTAGAGAAGGAACAAGAGTTTACAGATCAGGCTCTTGCCACCAGTACGGCCATCCTCTCTCATCTCTATGCGCTGCGGAATCTGCAAGGGCAATTCCCGCCAGAGAAAGAGCAATCTCTGCCACCAGAGGAGCGCGCGCAACTCACTGCGCTTGTGCAGGATCATTCTGCGGCTGTCGCGACCAGCCTCGACGCCTTGAAAGCGCAACTCGCGCCGCTCTGCGTGGCTTTTCACATCTCGGCAAGAGAATCGACGGCCCAACCGGCTGCAATCAATTGGCAATTCGGTGCGCTGGAAGCACTGGAAACTGCCCGCAACGGAGATCACCTGTTGCGTTCCATGCTGACAACCAGCCAAACTCCCACCACGCCCGACATAGCCCTCCCCCAAATCGAACAGGAACTGTCGCACTTGAGTGCGGAGCTCAACAACTTCAATGGGATAGTGCATTGACAAAACTTTTACCGGAAAAAGGAGAAGCCCAACCGACATAGAGACACGGGGAGTCAAAATCCACCGAACCGCAAAGGACACCATGAAGCGCATCAGCCTTTTCCTGCTGTTTCTCTGTCTCTATCCACTTGCCATGTACGCGCAAACCGCCGAAGTTGGAGGCGCGGTCCAGGACCCTACCGGTGCCGTCATTCAGAAGGCTTCTGTGGAGTTCCGCAACCAGGACACCGGCGTTCGTCGGCAGACCACTACGAATAGCGATGGATACTATCACATCACGGGAATCGATCCAGGCAAATATGACGCTACCATACAAGCCGCGGGATTCAAGACGCTGACCCGCGAGAACATTGTCTTCCAGGTTGGCGACAAAGCTCAAATCGACTTCAAAATGGAAGTCGGCCAGGAAGCACAGAGTATCACCGTCGATGGCAGCGGTCAGCAAATCAACACAACGGACGCGTCTGTGAGTACCGTCATTGACAGCCAATTCGTCGAGAATACACCGCTCAACGGGCGTAGTTTTCAGAGCCTTATCTTATTGGATCCTGGAACTGTCACTACCTCACCGCAGCGTCCCTCTGGCATGAATACTGGTGAATTTAGCGTGAACGGACAGAGAACCGAATCGAATTACTACACCGTGGATGGAGTCAGTGCGATGGGAGGAATTTCACCGGCTGCGACCGCAGCGGGAACAAGCGGTTCGCTATCATCTTCTACGGCATTGGGAACCACACAAGCACTTGTCTCGGTTGACGCGCTACAGGAGTTTCGCGTTGAGGGATCTACCTACTCCGCAGAGTACGGACGTACTCCGGGCGGTCAATTCTCTATGGTGACACGATCAGGATCAAATAATCCACACGGTACAGCATACAACTATTTTCGCAATGAAGCGCTCGATGCCAATAACTGGTTCAATNNCACGAGAAAGCCACCAGAACGGCAGAATAATTTTGGGGGAACTCTCGGTGGTCCAATTCGTGTTCCGCATCTCTATAACGGCAAAGATCGTAGTTTCTTTTTCTTCTCTTACGAGGGGCTCTTTCTAGCGCAGCCAGCAGCAGCTACGATCAATGCTGTACCAGACAGCGCATTACGTCAGTCGGTCACTGGCCCGATACAGCAGGTTCTCAATGCGTTTCCCCTGCCAACGGCGACCGCACCGGATCTTGGTGGCGGACTAGCAGAATTTATCGCCAGTTGGTCAAACCCAAGTCATGTCGATGCAACCAGTGTTCGCTTAGACCAAAATCTCGGGCAGCGAGTACACATGTTTTTTCGGTTTAGCGACACCCCGTCCAGCAGCGATACGCGAGGAACGCCCTTAAGCGACACTAGCCCATCAACCATAACCTCGTCGGCTTATTTGGCGCATACCTATACCGTCGGCACGACGGCGCATATTACTCGCAGTGTTGATGATGACTTCAGGTTGAACTACAGCTCCAATAACGTTCAAAACAACTCGGTGAATGACAGTTTCGGTGGTGCGATTCCTCTGAATCTCAACCAGTTAACTGGGCTTCCAAATGGCGCGTCAACGGAAGTAGATCTGTACTTTGGTCCCTATAACACAGGAGTGTTCACGGCAGTGTCACAGGCAACACAACGACAATGGAATCTAGTGAATGCTTTAAGCATAGAACATGGCCGACATGCGATGAAAATCGGCGTTGATTGGCGCAGGCTGGCACCGATCCTCCTGCAATCAAATCCTTTGGTGGATTACGAATTCGATAGTGAGGCTTCCGTACAAGCCAACAGCATGGACTATGGATATGGCGTCACCTATATTCCCAATTATCCGGTCTATACAAACTTCTCAGCTTTTGCTCAGGACGCATGGAGAGCGGTGCCGCGTCTCAGCGTATCGATGGGGATTCGGTGGGACGTAAATCCAGCGCCCGGGGTCTCACAAGGTTTAATGCCATATACAATTTCCGGCCTCAACGACTACTCTACCATGAAGCTAGCCCCTCAGGGAACCCCGCTCTGGGACACAAGCTGGTTCAACTTGGCCCCTCGGCTTGGTATAGCATATGTACTCAATTCCAACGCTGAGAGGGAAACAGTGATCCGCGGTGGTGGAGGCGTTTTCTTTGATACGGGGCAGCAAACTGGATCTTACGGGTTTAACGGCCCAGGATTCTCCGCAATGAATCTCTTCGGCACCGGCTACGGAATTCCTGCGACCTTTCCTGTTCCCGTAGCAACGGCTAGTCCAATAATCACTCAACCTCCAACTCCCCCTTATGGAGTTGTATTTGCTAATCCTCCACATTTCCAGTTGCCTTACACCCTTCAATGGAATACGAGCCTGGAACAGACTCTCGGTAAATCGCAATCCTTCACGATATCTTATGTTGGTTCAAATGGTAGAAAACTTCTTGAGCTGGCGAGCGTGAGAGTCTCAGGATACAATCCGCAATTTAGCACTTTGTATCTATTCACGAATGGCCTGACCTCGAATTACAATGCTTTGCAGGTCAAGTATCAAAGGCAAGTTGCACACGGCCTCCAAGCTCTCGCATCCTACACATGGTCTCACTCACTCGACTATGGCTCTTACAATGCAGTTTATCCATACCAGTACGGCAACTCAGATTTTGACGTTCGCAACAACGCTACAGCTGCGATCTCTTATAAGCTTCCGCATTCCCGATCATCATCATCCTGGTTGCGTGCGATCAGCTCCAATTGGGGAGCGGATGGGAGGTTTACTGCCCGCACTGGTTTCCCAGTATTCCTTAATGGAAATTCTTATGTGGATCCTACTACGCGGCAGAAATACTACGGTGGTCTAAATCTCATCCCCAATGTTCCGCTGTTTCTGTATGATTCGATATATCCGGGCGGAAAGCGCATCAATCCGGCGGCCTTTGCACTACCTCCCACAGGGCAACCCGGTGATGCACCACGCAACTTTATTAGGGGCTTTGGTGCTGTTCAGGCGGACGTTGCGGCACGAAGGTTCTTCCAAATTCATAACTCGTTGCGAGCGCAATTCCGGGTAGAGGCATTCAACGTCTTTAATCACCCTAACTTTGGCACAATCAACACGAACTACGGAAATATCCAGTTTGGGGAAGCGACGCAGATCCTCGCGCAGAGNNCCTACCAGCAGGGAGGACCTCGCTCTCTTCAGTTATCCCTCAAGCTAACGTTTTGATGCTTAACGTGTGGATATGAAAAGGAATTCAAGTATGCAGCTGAAGTATGTCCGTGCGATGCTCTTGATGTTTTACCTGCTTTTGTCCGTGTCTACGGCGGGATGGGGTCAGTCCAACGCGGTTTCTCCAGCTGATTGCGTCAATGTCCGCTATATAGCCGGCGTGTGGATGGGAGATCAAGGGAAACAAATTGCGTATCTGGTGAAGACTCCAGATATCACCAAAAACGAAAACCTCTACCAGCTCTATATTCGAGATGCTGATGATCTGAGGCGATTAGCCGGTCGGCTAATCGCCTCAGAGGTGGACATTTCCGATGTTCAGTGGCTCGATGGAGACAGAAGGATAGCCTTCGCAACGTCCCGGTTAAACAGGAGCCGCATCAAGATTATTGACGTATCGACTGGAACCGAGGAATCGTCTATTGATATCGGTGCTAAGATTGGCTCCTTCAGTATTGATTCTCTGGGGAATACGGTCGCCTACTGCATATTTGACAAGGCCGATCAAGATCACATGATCCCATCGGTAACGCCAGAGCAAGTCGCCGCGGGGTATCGCGTGACCTACCTCGAATCTGTTACAGGTGGCTTTGAAAGTAAATCCGTCTATATAACACGACGTCGCGGTATTGCGTGGTCTGCGCCGCAACTGATTACAGTGGAGAACCCTTTTACACATAAATTGACGACGCATCTTCAGTATGCGCGCAACCTGAGCATATCTCCTGATGGCAATAAGCTATTTCTGACATATATAGCGGATGGCATTCCAGAGAGATGGAAGGAGAATCCGTGGATCAAAGAGGTTGCGGCTTCACTTCCCCTAATGGAGACTATGATTCTGTATGACGTCAAAACAGGAAGCAGCGCTCTTGCATTCCAAACCGTTAACGCATATTGCAGACCCCGGTGGTCAGCGGACGGGAGGTTTTATTTCCTTAACGCACATTCTCCCGTTGGTAGCGAATGGGAATCCAGAGACATACGCGACCATCAGACGTCATCCAGGGATGTAAACCTCTTCCGAGTAGATACCGCGTCTAGGG
>PMYF01000585.1:0-1963 GCA_003171295.1 Acidobacteriota bacterium
ATCTGGTGGAACATGATGGCCACGAGGACCGTGGCGAAGAGCTCGAAGAATCCTTCCACCCAAAGATGGATGATCCAGAAACGCCAGTTATCGATGACCGCGAAGTTGCTGTGGGGGCCATAGAAGAGGGCGGGCAGGTAAAAGACGGGAATGGCCACGGCTGCGTAAAGAAAGAGTGCGGATAGCTCACGCTTGGCAGGGCTCTTGATGGCGGGTTTCAAGGCCCGGTACATCAGAAAAAGCCAGAAGAGGAGGCCAGCCGCCAGCAGGAGCTGCCAGAACCGCCCGAGATCCAGGTATTCGGAACCCTGATGCCCGAACCAGAACCAGAGGTGCCCTAGCTTGTCGTTGATGCCCAGGTACTCTCCGAAAAGGCTGCCGAAAACCACTACTACTAATGCACCGAGGAGAACGTAGACGCCAGCCTTTTGGCCATGGGGCTCCCCGCCACCCACCCAGGGCGCCAGGAAAAGGCCGCCGCCTACCCAGGCCGTTGCGATCCAGAAGATTGCCAGTTGGAGGTGCCAGGTGCGTGCCAGAGTGTAGGGCAGATACCGGGCGATGTCGAAACCGTAGAAGCCTCCTGGCTCCACGCGGTAGTGGGCAAGCGCGCCGCCCAGGAACGATTGCGCCAGGAATAGGAGCACCACCACGGCAAAGAACCAACCGGTGGCCCATTGGCTAGGCGTCAGTGTCAGAGGCGTGAGAGCGGAGTCCATGAGGGGGGCGATATCGCCCTCACCCTTCCAGCCCAGGTATTCAAACTTGCCGAACATGAAGAGGATCAGGCCCAGCCCCCCCAGGAGGGTGATGAGACTCAAGGCGCTCCAGACATAAGCCTCGGCGGAGGGCCGATTGCCCACCAGGGGCTCATAAGGCCAGTTGTTCGTGTAGGAATAATCCTTGCCTGGCCGGTTCGCCGACGCCGCCCAGGCGGCCCACGCGAAAAAGGCGCTCAGCGCTTGGAGCTCCGTGGGGTTCTTAATATAGTTGGCAGGCAGTCCAGGGGCGGCGCCCTGCTTGGTGAAGTAATCGCTCCATTCGGCCGTCTGGCTGCGAGAGGCCGCCACCTCCCCGGAGGTGAGGAGGAGCGTCCGTGAGGCCGGTTCGTAGCGGTTCTCCTTAAGAACCCTCCTCACCTGCGCGGATGCGACGATTTGCTCATCCGGCGAGAGCTGTGCGAAGGGTCTGCCNNAAGAAGACCTCCTGGCCTTTTTGGATATCGGCTCCTGTGAACACCACATTTCCCGCCGCATCCACGGCCCTCTCGGGAATGGGAGGGGCGTTCGTGTAGGTCAAGACAGTTACGAAAGATAGAACCGAGAAACCACCGATCATGACGAGAATCGCCGAGTGTCGCCACCACGGAGAGAGAGCCGTAGCACTACGGGACGTGTCTGCCATTTAGTGCCCCCATCCAATTCCTAACCTGAATTTCCATTTTCAATTCGCGGTCTGCAGGCAGTGTACTCGGAACTGTCTATCTTTGGAAGATTCATTGCTGGCTCAACCCAACAAGGAGGCCGCTGCGCGGCAGCTTTCTTTATGAGTGTTCTCAGGCAGGGGGAAATCTATCGTACATGGTCAGTTCGTTGATCCCATCGAAGGTCTCCTTTCGCTTCCGGAGAGTATAGACCTGCATGGCTGGCTTCGCATCCTGAAACACTTCGCAGGTGACCTGTCCCGGCGAGGTCGGGAAATCACCGCACAATACTATGAGCATCCTGATTGTGGATGGGTACTGACCGGGCGGCTGCCAGGCCGGAACTGAGGGTTTTGCCCGAGGCCAGCTGAGGTTTCNNGAGAGCTGTGCGAAGGGTCTGCCATACTTCTCCACCGCGATCGTATCCCGAGTCACCTCGCTGAGTCTGTGCAGATACTCGGCGCTATAGTCAGGACCTAGATAAGCCCCGTGACCCCAAAGGCTCCCGTGTTCCATAAGGCCGTATTTAAAGAAGACCTC
>PMYF01000585.1:2107-9206 GCA_003171295.1 Acidobacteriota bacterium
CTCAACCCAACAAGGAGGCCGCTACGCGGCAGCTTTCCTTATGACTGTTCTCAGGCAGGGGGAAATCTATCGTAGATGGTCAGTTAGTTGATCCCATCGTAGGTCTCCGTTCGTTTCCGGAGCGTATAGACCTGCATGGCGGGCTTCGCATCCTGAAACACCTCGCAGGTGACCTGTCCCGGCGAGGTCGGGAAATCACTGCACAATACTATGAGCATCCTGATTGCGGATGGGGACTGACCGGGCGGCTGCCAGGCCGGAACTGAGGGTTATGCCCGAGGCCAGCTGAGGTTTCTTGCGAAAATTCTCAGCTTGACCTCGGGCCATTCAGCTTCACTATTTGTTAGAACACCAACTTCAGAGCAATCTGCGCAATGCGCGGGTCTTTGGCAGTCGTCACATAACCAAACAATCCGCTGCTGAAGTTCCCCACCGGAGTACCAAACTGGGCGTGGTTGAAGACATTGAAACCCTCAAACCGGAACTGCAGGACCTTCGATTCCGTGATGTGGGTCTCCTTCAGAAGGGCCAGATCCCAATTGTTCAGGCCAGGCCCATGGAAGAAGCGTTTAGCCGCGGTCCCCAATTGTCCAATGCCTTCCACACTGAATAGAGAGGTATTGAAGTACGATTGCCCCGAGCGTGGATCGTTGTACTGGAGATTGCCGGGCGTGTAATTGGGCATGTCAATCGCGGTATTCACATCGAGTATCAGGCCGGCTTGCTTGTAGTCCTTAAAACCTGGATGCCGAACCTCCAGGTAATAGTGACCGACAGGCGGTGAGGGGAACGCGTAATAGCCCTGAGAGTTCGTGTGAGTTGTCTGCACGATCCCGGTTTCAGTGTTGACCACCGTAACGGCGCCGGAGGGGTCCTTCACCGCCCCGGAGATGCTTCCGGTGACGCTGCCCAACGCTACCTGGGAGGCAAGACAGATTAGAAGACCCCCGGCAGCTACCAGACTGGACAGTCTCCTCTGCCCAACGGATATATTTTTCATGACACGTCCCTCCTAAATCGAAAGTCCCGTCAAGTGACCTTTTCCATCAACGGAAGAGCCTTTGCGCAATCCCGCTGCCAAATTCAAGACGTCGAGACGTGCTAAGCGCCGTCGCTGCACGCTAGGAGTGCGCCAGTTGCCCCGCATTCTTTTGGATTTTCCGAATACCCTCCGCGATCTGGTCCATATCCTGCTTCGTCGCCAGCAACATCGTCTGGCCAAACCAAACAGCTTCCTCACACAGCCGGTCGTTCTCCGGGCAGTGATTCCGCTCCCGGTAGTGGTCGAGTTCCTCGCGCGAGTAGATCCTTTGAAACGCCCGAGAGTTCAAGGTGTGCTCAATCGAGGGTTCCTTGTTGAGCGGCGTGTATCCGGAGGAACCCGGAATACCCTCTGCCTCAAGAGCCTTCAGGAAGCGGTCGCGGGGCAAACCCTCGAAGTGGCTGGGATCGTACCGGAACATATAGAGGTGATAAGCGTTGCGAGTCGTACCGTCGTACATGCGCGCTGGGGTGATACCAGGAATTCCCCGGAGTTGGCGGGTCAAATACTCGGCGTTCTGATTGCGTCGCTGCGATTGGCTCTCGAGCCGGGACATCTGCGCCAGCAGGAGCGCCGCCTGGAATTCCGTCATGCGATGATTGCAGCCGTTCCGCACGTAACCGAACGCGGAGTTCCCCGTTCCTCGACCGTTGTTGTGAAAGCTCCAGGACGCCTGAAACAATTCTTCATTGCTGGTGAGAACGGCGCCTCCTTCGCCCGAATTGAGATTCTTCGAGGCCTGAAAGCTGAAGCACCCAAGATCGCCAATGGTGCTGACTTTTTTGTGTTTCCATTCCGCCAAATGCGCTTGGCAGGCGTCCTCAAGTACTGGCAAGTTGTGCGCTTTGGCCACCTCTAGGATCTTGTCGAGATCGGCGGGTGATCCACCCATGTGAACGGGAAGGATGCACCGTGTACGTGAAGTGATGGCGGCCTCAAGTTTACGAGCATCGATCTGGAAGGTGTCGCGGTCCGTGTCAACAAACACAGGCAGAGCGTGCTGCATAAAGACGACGTTAATGGTGGCGACAAATGTATAAGGAGGAACCAGAACTTCGTCACCGGGTCCGATATCCAACGCATTGAGCGAGGTGAGAAGAGCCGTGGTTCCGCTGGCTGTGACGAGGCAATACTTTGCTCCCAGCGTTTCTGCCCAGGCTTTCTCAAACCGGGTAGCAAAGGAACCGTCCAGGCGGCACCAGCGACCAGCATGGAGCACCTCGGACCAATTCTTCTCATCGTTCTCTTTGACCATCGGCCAGGACGGAAAGGGCGCAGTCCGAACCGGGGTCCCACCGAGGATAGCCAACCGCCCGCCCGACTCAGGCAACATGGAAAACGAGAGGGAAGGTTTGGCGAGTCCTAATCCCGCCGTAGCCGCGAATGTGGCGCTCAGGAATTCCCGTCTTGATTCTTCCACCGTATGACCTCCTATTGAATTCAAACCGCAGTCCGTCGTTTGGCAAGGTTCCCTAAAAGGCTTGCCGGCCCCGGAGAGTAGCGGAAGGAGATCTGGGTTGTCAAGGTGCTTATAACATATAAGATAGTCTGTAAGCAAATATAACGGACGTTACGTCACATATCATATCGCTACTGATAGTTTCTTCTTGACTGCCATTCTCGCTCCGCGTACCATTTTGCACGTCAAGTTGGCAAGCAGGTCCAGTTCCGAGTGGACCACGCAAGCAGCGCAGGAATGGCCAAGTCGGCGTCTACCTGGGGGATTTCATGCCTGCTTGTTTCTGTTTACGGCCCCCCGGCCGATCGGAAAACCATGCCGCCAAGGTCATCCCTCACCTTTAGGGTAAGGCGTTGATGGAATATGTGGGCAGAAAAGTCGACCGGGACAGACACATTATCGAAGCGGTCGTGCGGCGCTTCGGACCAGTGTCCCGCGTGCAGATTTACGATATGAGCGCCTGCGACAGGGGAATGAGGCAGGCCTGCTGGGAATGGGGCTGCTGCTGGTGGACAAGTACTTCGAAATCTCTGCCCTACGGCCTCCCCGATTTATGATTGAGCCTGTGCAGCTTATGCCGGCTGCCTCAGAGTCCACGAGAGGTGCAGTGGTCTGAATCCCTTCTGCCACCGCCCTATGAGATGCCCATGAAGAGTCCGAAGAAGAGCCGCTCCACCCAGTGGGCCTGCGGATTCCTTGCTGTGCTCCTTTGCGGCACGGCCTGCGCTGCTGCGGCACCGTTGCGCGCTGCTGTGGCGAAGGTTGACATAACCCCGCCGACTGGATTTCTGATGTGGGGCTATGCAGCGCGCAAAGCCCCATCCACGGGCACGCTTGATCCGCTCTGGGCACGAGTCTTGGTTCTGGACGATAGCCATACCCGGATTGCAGTCGTAGCAGTGGACCTTGGCCGGTCCTTCGGTCCGCCTGCTCTGAGGCGTCTCAACCAGGCAGTTCGAAGGTCCAGTGGAGTCATCGGTGTGCTGGTCGCAGCCTCGCACACCCACTCCGGTCCGGTTGTGTTGGACGAATACCGGGAGGGAGCACCGGCTTGGGAAAATGTTGCGCTGGACAAGATTCGAAAGGCTGTCGATCAGGCCTCGGCGCAGCTCGCGGAGGTCCGGATCGGAGTCGGTTATGGAGTGTCCTACATCGGTTACAACCGAATCGAGGTGCGACTCGACGGTAAGGCAAAGTGGCTCGGAAGCAATGGGACGGAGATCCCTTCCGCCCCACTTGATCCCACCGTCGCGGTAGTCCGCCTTGACCGCCCGGATGGCAGCCCCCTGGCGATTCTCGTCAACTATGCCTGTCATCCCGTGATCTTTGGGGCCGATAACTTGCAGTACTCGGCGGATTTCCCGGCCGCCCTGACGCAGGCGGTGGAGGAGGCAGTCGACGGACGACCTCTTTGCTTTTTTCTCCAGGGCGCCCCCGGCGACATTAATCCTTATCACGCGTCAACTCCGCTCCGGGAGGATGCCGTCCGACTGCGCGACCTCGCCGGACGCCACTTGGGCGAGGAGGCCGCACGGGTTGCCAAAACCATCCCGACGCAGACAGAAGCAGAAGGACATTTGGATTACGCCGAAGACATTCTGAAGGTCCCCCTGCGTTGGGAGGCGGAGAAATTCCGCGAAGGACTTCTTCGCGTTTTCGGCGCAAACGCTTTCGATGTTTACGGACCCGTAATCGCGCCTGAAATTGATCTGCCTGTCTCGACTCTGGTCATCAATAAACGCCTTGCCGTGATGACCATGCCGGGTGAGCCTTTCGTGGACTTCCAAATGGATTGGCGAAATCGTTGTCCGGCTCCCGACAGCCTTTTCCTGGGATATACGAACGGCTATTATGGGTACTTCCCTACGATTCGGGCAGCGGCGCGCGGCGGTTATGGCGCCTCGAGTTCCACGACCTGGGTACAAGTTGGGGCCGGAGAGCAGATGGTGAACCGCGCCCTAGTGCGCGTCCACGAAATGCTGGGGGCTTTGCACCCTGCACCGGCAGAAGTGCAATAAGGATTGCCACGTTTCGAACATCCCGAACGAACGACTGAGAGGCACGTCATGAATCGTTTAGCAATTTTCGGCGGTACACCCATCCGCAACAAGCCCTTCCCAGCATGGCCGGTCTTTAACCAAACGGAAGAAGATGCTTTGCTGGGCGTCCTGCGGAGCGGCAAGTGGTGGAGGTACGCTTACAGCGAAGCCCCGGACCGGGTGGGATCGCCCCAATCAAAAGTGGCTGAGTTCCAGGAGGCCTTCGCCCTCCATCAAGGGGCAAAGTATGGCATCGCCTGCGCCAACGGGACGGCAGCACTCGAAGTCTCGTTGAAAGCGTTGGGTGTGGGGCCGGCCGATGAAGTCATCGTCCCGGCATATACCTTCGTGGCCACCGCAACCGCCGTGTTAATGGTAAATGCTATCCCGATTTTCGCCGACATCGACTACGAAACCTTCGCCCTCCAACCCTCGAGCCTCGAGGGCGCGATTACCAGCCGGACCAAGGCCGTCATTCCTGTGCATTTTGCCGGGCAAGCGGCCGACCTGCGAGCAATTCTCGACATCGCGGAGCGCCACCACCTGCTGGTGATCGAAGATGCCGCCCACGGCCACGGCGGCGCTTGGAACGGCAGGGGGTTGGGGAGCATCGGACATGCCGGGACATTCAGCTTTCAAGCATCCAAGAACATGACCGCGGGCGAGGGCGGGTTGATTATTACGAGCGATGAGGCGTGCGCCGCGCTCTGTGAATCCTATACTTCCTTGGGCCGGAAATCAGGGGCACCCTGGTATGAGCATTATCGCCTCGGCTGGAACTACCGCATGACCGAGTTTCAGGCTGCTATTCTTCTGCAGCAACTGAAACGGCTTGAGGCACAAAACTCAAAGCGGCGCGTGAATGCCGCTTATCTAACCGGGCAGCTTTCCAAGCTTCCTGGCATCCAGACCATGCATGTACCGGACTACGCGACACGGCATTCGTACCATCTGTACATGTTCCGCTTGAACGAGCGGGAATTCGGAGTATCCCGTGCGAACTTTCTGGATGCCCTCCAAAAGGAGGGTGTCCCGTGCTCAGGCGGATATGCCCATCCGTTGTATCGGAACCCGCTGTTCCTTAACCGAGACTTCTACAACCACGATTGCCCCCTAACCTGCGGGCATTATGATGGCAACGTAGACTACTCGACCTTCGAAGCTCTTTGTCCCAACGCGGAACGTGCCTGTCGCGAGGCCGTGTGGCTTGAACACCGCCAACTGCTGGCGGAGCGGGAAGACATGGATGATATTGTTCGCGCGATCTCCAAGATTTACGAATGCCGAAACGAGTTCTCCGGGAATTCCGGGCCGGTGAGTACCTAATGTGATCACACTCGGGATTGCCGGGTTTGGCCATGTTGGACGGATTCATCGCGAAGCTGCCCGGCAGGAGTTTCCCGGTTACGCCCCTCGCCACCCTCAAGCCAAGTCCAGCGAGAAATGAGTGAGGGCTTCACTTTGAAAAAGATATCTCGCCGGGGTTTCATGGCGGCGTTTCCCGCTCTCAGCGCGGCGCCGAAATGGGCGGCCGGAGCGGACGCTGGGACGCTGGCTGGCGCCGGCAGCCGGCCGGCATCCTCAGCGAAACTCCAGGCCGCGGTCTTCGCCTGCGATGTTACGCCTCCCCTCGGAAGTCCCCTGGCGATGTGCAAGCCTCCGGTGGCCGCCAGCGCGGATATCCCTTTGCTTGCGAAGGGTGTTGTGATCTCCGACGGAGGCACGCGGTACGTCCTGTGCGCCCGGACAACTTCGTCGCAGTCGCCGCCTATGGCGAGCTCGGTACCGGCTACATCTGTACGGATAAGGCCTTCGCGGAGGGAGGATATGAGCCGACACAATCCTTTGTCGGCCCACCCTCGGAAACGCTGCTGAAAGCGTCCATCCGCGAAGCACTGGAGTAAATCATAAAAGCGCGGGCGCCGAGTGCTGCGGGCGGGGCCGGCATTCCCTGGCGCCAACCAAGGAGCAAAAGGTGATAAGAACAGCAGGATGGACCGTTCCCGCAATGCTCCAGCACCAGCTTCTTAATGGATGCTCGCACACCTTGGAAAACCGCGGCCGTCATTGTCGCCCCGAATTACCGCACAATTTGTGCATTTTCGGCCAATAAGCCCTATCGATTGTCGTTAATTATCGCGAAATTGGTGCATTTTCGTGTAAAAAGCCGNNCGCAGGCTGGAATCTTCCATCCTATGCATGAGCCTCGGATTTTCGTCCCTCGGACTCTGCCGCCGGAATTCTGCCCTGCTGACTTCGTAGGTTGGATGGGCTGGGCCTCGAGAAGGTGGGAGACTTGCGCGCGGACATGACTGCACCCCACAGTAACACCTGGTTATTGTATCAACCTACACTATGAAGGTCAAGCGAAATCTACCAGTGTTAGAGGCTACAAAATGTCGCTGGCGGAAAAGTCGAAAGCGGGTAGCGCGGAGTTATCCCGCTTCGAGCTGGATTACTCCGCGGCCTTTCGTCCTTGGATGTTAATAAACATATTGAGGTTATCATGTTAAGAACCGCAGAGTAAGGCAAACTGCGCCTCACTCTGCGCTACCCGCT
>PMYF01000447.1 GCA_003171295.1 Acidobacteriota bacterium
AGTTATCGTCGTTTCCAACCTTTAGGAATTGGAGATTCAATTGGAATCCGGCTTGCTATAAAGGTCGATGAGCCGACGTCGGACAAACCTAGAGGGTAGCCAGCGACGGCTCGGAGTTTAGACCCAAGACCCGACGCTTGGAGGGGGGAGAGAGCTTCCCCCTCACTTTGTTTTTGGCCTTGGGCCAGCGCGAGCCTTTCCGCCAGCCGGCACGACCTTCCAGATCAACCATGGGATGTACAATTTGCTGAATCGCCTGGTGCCTCCCCAGCGCCCGGTGCATTCCCGGAAACCCGATCCAGTTCCGTCAGCTCGGCGTGCGCAGCGAGCGGCGATGGGGACTTGACTTCGCCCGCCTCGCTGGCTACAGTGACCGGTCAGTCATAATAATTGCTCNNCCCCGCTATCTCGTCGATACGCTCATTCAGATGGACGTGATCGGTTTCGGGTCGTTGCCCATTGTTGTATTAATCGGTTTTTTCACCGGAGGCGTCCTATCTTTGCAGACTTACCGCACCCTGAGCACCTTCGGGGAAGTCGGCCTGATGGGGAAGGTGGTGGCCCTTTCTATTGTCCTTGAACTCGGTCCGGTCCTTACGGCTCTGATGGTGGCGGGCCGCAACAGTTCCGGCATCGCCTCCGAGCTGGGCTCCATGCTGGTCAGCGAGCAGATTGACGCCATGCGGGCCCTCGGCACGGACCCTTTGCGCAAGCTGGTGGCGCCCCGGCTGTTCGCCACGGTCATCACTCTGCCCTTGCTGACGATTCTTTCCGATTTCTGCGGGCTGCTGGGAGGCTACTTCGTCAGCTACTATACCGTCCGCTTGACCTCGCAAGAATACTGGACCTCGGCTTACCAGGCGTTGACCTACAAGGATGTCAGCCAAGGGCTCATCAAGCCCTTTTTCTTTGCCGTCCTGATTTCCCTGGTGGGCTGCTACCACGGGTTGCATACGAAGGGCGGCACGGAAGGTGTGGGCCGCGCCACGACGCAAGCCATGGTGGTAGCCTCAGTGTTGATCGTGGTGGTCGACTTCTTTATCACGAAGTTCCTGGTTGGGATCGGTTTCTGAGCATGGTTTTGCGCGGGGCATCGAGCGCATTGACGCGGCGCCACTTTATTGACATGAGGTTTTGAGCCGCCGGGTTCGGCCCGAGGCCCCTTTGCCCTAGACGATATGAGCGTATCCCCGGCCATTGAGCTTCGCAACGTCTCCCTCTCCTTCGAGGACAAGCGTGTTCTCTCCGATGTCTCCTGGGCTCTAGGGGCCGGCGAGACTCTCATCCTGCTTGGCGTTACCGGTTCGGGGAAATCCGTTCTCTTGAAGCTGCTCCTGGGTCTGCTCAAGCCCGAAGCGGGCCAGGTGCTGATTGAAGGCCAGGATTTGGTTCCTCTTCCGGAGGCAAGCCTGCAGAGTATCCGCCAGCGGATGGGGATTGTCTTTCAGGAAGGCGCGCTTTTCGATTCTCTCTCGGTTTTCGAAAATGTCGCCTATCGGCTGCGCGAGGAGCATGAGGATGAAGCGGCCATCGAGCGCCGGGTGCGCGAAGTGCTACGCTTCGTCGAAATGGAACCGGCCATCCAGAAGATGCCCTCAGAGCTCTCGGGGGGCATGCGGCGGCGCGTTTCGATTGCGCGTGCCATTGCCAGCGGCCCGTCCATCATGCTCTACGATTCACCCACGGGCGGGCTCGATCCCGTCACCTGCCACACCATCAACGTGCTCATTGCCAAACTGCGCGACATGCAACACGTCACTTCCGTGGTCGTGACGCACCGCCTGCAAGACGCCTTCGTGCTCGCTAACTACNNGCGCCCACGCGCTTCTTGCTGCTGCGCGATAGCCGAGTCTATTTTCATGGCGGCGAACAGGACCTGATTGACTCCCCGGATCCGTACCTGCGCAGGTTCCTCGCCTGAGAATGGCCGCAGCCGTGGCCCGCTCGGAGTCTGTCCGCCCTTGCGAAGAGCGGCGCGGATGTTGAACTTGGCATGGGGTCAGTGGGGTAGTGGCGATTTTACATCGCCAAGCGTAAAGCCTTCTCTACATTAAACTGACCCGCTTACTCCCACGCGTATTCGCACCGACAGCGTGGGATGAACTACAATGGGGTTCTGAACTTCGCTTAGGAGACTAACCATGCCTCAACGCGAGCGTGTCCAGTGGGCGCAACTTCGAGTTGGAATCTTGGTGATTGTCAGCCTGGTCCTCTTTGCCGTGGGCGTCTTTTTCATCAGCGGCCAGGCGGGATTCTTTACCAGGCGCTACACCGTCAAAGCCTACCTCTCCAGCGCCAGCGATCTGCGCGAGGGGGCGCAGGTGCGCTTGGCCGGGATTACCGTGGGCAACGTCTCCAAGATTCAAATCTCTCCCTTCACGGATCCCGGCCGGGCCGTGGAGCTGGATTTGGAAATTGCACGCAAATATCAGAAGGAGATCCGCGCCGATTCCATGGCTGCGGTGAGCACGGTGGGCCTGCTGGGCGACAGCTATGTGGACGTTTCGCGCGGTTCGCCCGACCAGGACGTGGTCGCGGACGGCGGCGCGATCAAGAGCTCCGATAAGGCCGGCATCGCCACCGTCGTGCAGAACAGCAACGATGTTATCGTGAACCTCCGCGTCCTCTCCGACAAGCTGGACGAAATCACCGCGCAGATTCAGAGCGGCAAGGGGTCCATGGGTAAGATCATTTACGACCAGACGCTCTACAATAAGATGGAAGCCATCACGGGTAGCTTGCAGAACCTCTTGGACCGGGTGCAGCACGGCGACGGCACGCTGGGCAAACTCATGTCCGACGAGACGCTTTACAGCCGCACGGTGACCACGCTCGATCGCATGAACCAGGTCATCGATGATGTCCAGCACGGCAACGGCAGCCTGGCNNGAGCAACTCTACAACCGCATGAACGATACCTTCGACCGCCTGAATATCATCGCCACGCGGATCGAACAGGGCCAGGGGACGCTGGGGAAACTCTCCACCGACCCCTCACTGTTTAATAACTTGAAGGAAAGCTTCCAGGCCCTCAAGGAGTTTCTGACGGAGTTCCGCAAGGACCCCAAGAAGTACCTAAGCATCAAGCTGCATGTCTTCTGATTGCCCCGGCCAGCCCGCCGCCGCCCGCACCACCGGGAGTAGCCAGGGGCCGGAAGTCAGGAGTGGTACCCACGGCCAATTCCATCGTCGCGGTGAAAATTGACCGTGGGTTCGTAAATCCAGGGAAAAAGCCCGCGGTCAGCACTGCGCTGACCGTGGCTGGCGGCCAATTGAAGACCACGATCGCCCCGAGCGATGCGGTAACCACAAGCAGGCATCTCCGTTTACCCTTAGAGTTCCCCCCCTTACCCTCAAGCCGTTAGCGAGAATCAGTCAGTCGACATCACCTCTGCCGACGTTTACGTTATCGTATAAGGTGGATTAAATTCCGGCACGCCCGCGTGCCGTCCCGCGATCCACCTGAGAACGTAGCCCTGTTTCGGATCAGTCAGGGTGTGCGAAGTCGAGTTGACGACGACCTCCAATAGGAAGTGGGCGCCAGGATCCTTGTAGTAGTCGATGTCAGGCTCGATCTTAACGCAGTCCACGCCGCCGATCGGCCGGGTGTCGCCTTCGTGAAATGTCAATTGGACGTTGGCCTCTCCAAACTGAATCTGCTTCCAACTGCTCGTCGCCGACGGATGAAAGAGCCAAGGATCAATTTCAGGGGCGAACTCACCCTGCTGAGTTGCGATCTTAATCTGGTCAATCAGCTTCTTGTCGGCGTACCCGAAGAAGCGATCCTGCGCGAAAGTGTCGTCCCAGACGATTTCTTTGATGTAGTCGAGAGGCGTTCCCGCAGGCAAGCTGATCGCAGACATCGCCGTGGCCAAGTTGAAGAAAGAAGCCATTGTTGCAGGACGGTTGGTCCGCAGGTCGTCGTAGCGCGCCTGGGCGGCGGCATCGTCCGCTGCCCCGTGCGCAAGCAGTGCGGTGAAGTGGGGACGGGTCTGCTTCAGCGTCGGCCAAAGTGCCTCACCGAAGTTGAAGGTCCCGTTCTTGGGCAGTAACATGAGATCGATGTGTTGCACGGAGTTCGGAGAAATCTTGATGGGATAAAACCCGGCCTGAATGTAGCCCTCTGCTGAAACCACCACCGTGTAATTATCCCCGAAATTGTTGTAGAACGGCAATCCTTCGAACAAAATACTCGGGTTCTTGTAGAAGTCCGTGACGATCTGCTTTTGATTGCCATCGATGACGCGAACGAGCAGTTGAACCCCTGCTGCAAGCGCCTGCCGCGTGCCGTCAAATGCGTTGACCATCAGGCTGCCCGTGTTAGGGTCGGGAACCGTGGATGGGACTACAGATGTGCTGGCCATAAGCGATGTCCTCCTAAGGACCTGCCTTTACATCAAAGTGGATGGCGCAGAATTGTTTTGTAACACCGCAGCCCTTCTCTTAGCAAGGGGTCGCGGGTGGCGCGTATATGCCGCCGTTTGGCATCCAAGGCCAGTGAACGCTCAGCCGACCCCTGGCCCAATTCCACCAGCCTATCGGGTGCAAAGGGCTAAGGGCGTCAGTTATATGCTGTGGCGCACTCGGCATTATGCAGCGCACACACTGATGGAGGCGCAATGTAGGCGCCACCCGCGTGAATCCAGGGGAAAAGCCCACGGCCACAAGAACGCTGAGCATGGCTACTCGCTTGCCTTTAAACCACAACATCGATCTTGTGTTGCTCACAGAGGTAGAGCAATTCCGGGACGGGCAGTGGCTCCCAAACTTTGTGGCATGGCCACGTATTTGCTACCTGCCCGTGCAGGCTCATCGGACGGTCCGCGTGGCCAGGTCGACCGTCACAGGGTCGAAGGGCGTGGTCTGTTGACCCAGCGGCCAGAACTCCGTCTTCAACTGGCCGGCGGAAACCGTTACGAAGAGATATCCCAGCGACTGCATCGCGGCATCATAGGTGACCTCGTTGGTCGAATCGACAGGTTGGCCGCTGGCGGGCGCCACGGGCTGGGGCGGCATCCCGCCGCCGCCGGCGACGACGTAGAGCACCTGCTGGCCGCCAATCCGCCGGGTGTAGCGCTGGTAGTTGTGCGCGTGGGCCGAGAGAACCGCGTGGGGCATTACGCCGGCGGCCGTACATGCGTCCGTAATGCTCTTGTTCATATCGGTGCTCCCGCTATGGCCGCTCTGGCTATAAGGCGGATGGTGCGTCGCAATGACCAACGCCTTGTGGTCCTTCATCCCGGCGATGGCCGTGAGAGTCGACTTGAGCCAGTTCAATTGAGACGTGTCGCCACCGGCGCCTTGGAGATAGCCCGGGTTCTCCAACAAATTCGAATACAGCCCGATGATCCGCACGAACGGCGCGTCGAGCAGCCAGTAGACACCGGGCTGGGTCATGGTTTCCCGGAAGATGCCGATTCCGGATGCCGGTGGCGGAACGGTTGCCGTAGAGGCGCAGAAGTTCGCGCGAAAGGCGCTCAATGAGGGATTGTCGGCGGCGGCCCTCACCTCCCCGTCGTGATTGCCGGGGATGCCCAGTATCTTTCCCGGATAGTGGCGATACGGGCGGTAGAAGCGATCCCCGTAGTACATTTCTTTATTCGGGCCGTAGATCACATCGCCGAGATGCAAGAGGAAGGCGGGGTTGAGTCCGCCCGCGCCGGCTTTGAAGTCGGTGGCCATCTCGTCGCTGACCTGTTCGGCTTCGTGGGCCATTCCCACTCCGCTGTCGCCCAGGGCGTGAAACCGGATTTCGGCGACGCCTTCAATTTCCGTGACGCCGGCGGCGCCGATCACCTCGGCAAGATCCATGCGGCCGCCACGCAAAACCGGCGGAACCGGACCCAGTTGTTGCTTGCTCCAGTCCGTCATGCGTGTGTTGCCGTTGACCGGCTTGCGTTGCGCCAGGGGAGTCGTCGTGAAAAAGGGGTGCGCATACCTTCCCACAGAACCCGAGCTTGCAGATTGTGACGTAGATCCGGCTTTCTTAGTGACCATCTGGATTCTCCTTTTCCTTTAGATCAGTCGCGGTAGGGATACCAGTCGCCCGCTCCCTCTCCGCACACATCAGCACGTGCGCTCGTTAGCGCGTACGGCTCTTATCTTGGATACCTTGCAGCGAAACTCTCCGCGCATCCGCCAATCCCTGGGATACGCGATCCTGCTCTGTGTCGGGTGCGTATCGCGGGTGGCGCATACCTTGTCACGTATGTATGCCCCCCACTAACGGACGAAACTTCACTCCCCACCGGCATGATGTCTCTCACTGCTCACGCGGGCTGACGCAGACCCTTGCGGGTGTGCGATTCCGTTCAGTAATTACGCTCCCTCGAAGGCCGCACGGCCTGGGCCAGGAGCCTGGTCGGCCCTGTAATCAGCCGCGTTCCTGCCCTCGTGAAAGTGGTGCAGGACTTCTCATGAAGTTATTACTACGATCAGGTATGATTGTGGACAATCTGCCCTAAGCTACATCATTCTCCACACAACCATGACGCTTGTCAACAGGTTTATTGATTAATGTCTTGAACTGTTACTCGCACCAACCTCAGTCAAATATTTTGACGAGACGCAGGATAATGCCGGGTATCGGCCGAACGAAGTTCCTTGAGGGGCAAAGCAACCATAGCGCGGACCTGGCGTTTAGGTCCGCGGCTTTCAGCTTCAAATCCTCGCCTTGTGATCGGCCGGCCAAAGGACACGATGGGGAAGAGAAGGGAGCGGGTAGCCACGGCACGGTCT
>PMYF01000937.1 GCA_003171295.1 Acidobacteriota bacterium
TTCCCGTATTGCCGAACCGGCCAAAGGGTCTGTGCCGCTACCGGACGGAAGCTGCCGCCGCTGCCAAGGCGACTTTGCGCGCAGCGGCCTCAGCGGACTGTTCGTTGAAGCACGCCCGAAGCAGTGTGTTTTGTGCCTGCTCAAACCGGTTCCAGTCATACCTTCTTGTTCCTTTACGCATAGCGCTCTCCTTGAGATGAAACGTGGTTGGCGATCTGCCAAGACGGCAAACCGGGCGTGTAGTTGTGGTGTGGTATTGCCGCGGAAGAAAGTGCAGGACGAGTGTCGCCACGCATCTCTGGTAAGAGATTCCCCTGTCACTGTGTGGTGGATGAAAGGACAAGAAGGCGTTTCGCGTTGAGCAAATTGCTCATCACTCCTGCGAGGATCCGGCCCTCATCGTGAATGCTTCCCATCGCGCAGAGCTGCCTGAGCGGAGTCCGAAGATTTGTAGTAGCCAGACTCGCGACTTTAGGGACCGCACTCACAGTACGTGCCGATGTTTCAGCCGGCCGCAGAGTGCAGTACCCGCAGCGTCGGCGTCACGCCGCAATAGTCACAGGTTGGCGCTGAATTGGTAGGCTCTTTGCCGGAAGCCGCGTGGCAAGACTGCCGCAGTAAAGAAATGGCGGAAGGAAGGAAGTGCGAAAAAGAAATAAGGAAGCCGGCAACATCGCGCCCACCCTTGGTCGGGATGATGGTCGGGGTCCGTCAGGCTACAGATGGCACAGTCGAAAGGAAGTCCTGCAGCTTGTCTCTCACTGCAAGATAGAAAGGTCCGGCGGTTAGGCGCAGTCCCTCGGTCGCTGCCGCGTGGGCATTTGTCTCGTCGCCGACAGCCCGGTACTTCTCGGCGGCTTCCAAATAAAGCTCCCCCCGATGCCGGGCGAAAGCCTTTCGCGCGCTAGCCTCTGCAGCTGTGCGCGTATCGCGTGTACTGATGAACTTCATATATCTCCTGAGTCCAGCACTCCGCAGCCGTCAGATTGCAAATGCAGTTTAGCGGCAAGCGGCAAAGGTGAAGGAGGGTGGGCATACGGCAGAGTGTTTCCACGCCACCCCCACCTTCGGTGGAGATTCCCGTATTGCCGAACCAGCCAGACGTTGTGTGCCTCTACCGGGCGGGAACTGCCGTCACAGCCACTGCCGCCTTACGCGCAGTTGTCACGGGCCTTCTCGTTGAAGCACGCCCGAAGCAGGGCATTCTGTTGCTGCTCGAACCGGTTCCAGATGTTTCTCGTTGTTCCGCGACGCATGAAGCTCTCCTTCAAATGAAAGTTATGACGATCGGCCAGGAAGGCAAACCGGATTGAGTGGTGTGTCGCACCCCCCACCTTTGGTGGAAATTCGGAGCTTGGTTTGGATGGCAAGTTGACGCGGTCCTCGCGCGGAACACTGCCGAACTCGATTGCAAAGCAGTGTGCAGTTGCACGGAAAAGATTCGCAACAGCCACTCGTGGAGGTAACAGAGATGCGCCGGGAAGCCACGGGACGCGGTCAGATGAACTGCGTCACGGCGCTGCAACTTGGTCCAATATAAGTGCACATCCGCACGCGATTGCACGGACAACACCCACAACAGTGCCAGGCGGCGGTGTGAAGGGGCCAAAAGGAACACAAAGTAGCCAGTTCGCCGAGCAAAGCATATTGGGGCATCGCCGTCCGCAGCTGCACGGGCAAGAACCGCAACAGCGATTTGTGGCGGTGGCAAAGAAGCCGACGAATGGCACGGAACTGCTTCAGCCGAACTGCGTCAGAGCGCAGCAACTCGGCGCAACGCGAATGCACGTCCGTGCGCAGCTGAACGGGCAAGAACCACAACAGCTACTCGTGGCGGCGGCAAAGAAGCGGATGGATGGCACGAAACTGCTCCAGCCGAACTGCGTCAGAGCGCAGCAACTTGGCGCAACGCGGATGCACGTCTGTGCGCAGCTGCACGGGCAAGAACCACAACAGCTACTCGTGGCGGTGGCAAAGAAGCCGATAAATGGCACGGAACTGCTTCAGCCGAACTGCGTCAGAGCGCACACGGCTGAGCAATCCAAAGCGGGTAGAGTCCTGGGCAGTAATGCGGGCAGAAGTTGCTTTATAGGGGTTTTACAACGATTCCGTCTCTCAAGAAGACCCTGGGAGACCGTTATCGGAGAAACTCTAACTAATTGCTATATCAGGTACTTCGGAGCCCATAGTAGAGGGCTCATCTTTCCCTTCCGAAATCAAGCGGTTTGTACTCAATGTGTACTTCATTTAGACAATGGATCACTTTCCCATCCTGAGCGTCAGTTGATGAATCGGAAAATAATCCAAGCGCTGCTTTCGGCTCGCGTGGTCGAGAACGTCGCGCAATGGGGCCTCGTAAAGATGGCCGAGATACCAGTAATGTGCGTACACATCCGCCCCTTTCGCCAGGAACTGGCCATAATCAACGAAGTAGACGAATCCGCCCAATCTCTTGAAATGTGGCGCTGCAGATCGGAGCAATTCGGGTTTGCCGAGAAAGTAGATGACCATGTGCAGGTACTTCTCGGACGCCAGACACGCGCACAACTTGAGATATCGGTGCGAACTCTGCTGCCATCTTTCATACTCGACCGCGATGCGTACATGGCCAGTTGACAGGGCTAGTTCGCCGACCGAGTCGTAGTCTTTTGCCAGACCATTCGCGCCAATACAGCTGTTGTCCGAACGCACCTGAAAATCCGACAGCCAATAACGTGTGGGGAACTGGCTCATAAACTGGAGCATGATGTTGTTCAGGCCAATGAAATGAAAGACGCTGGCTGGATCCTTAACCGCATTCGTGTCACAGAGCAAAGCATCGCCGTGCGAACGAATGTACGCCATCCCGTTTGGCGTTGCGGCATTGGCGATGGTCTTTGTCCCGTCATGCAGTTTGCGGCTCACGACAAACCCAAGTTCCTTTAGCCTGCGAAGCAGCCGGTAGGTCAATCTGCCTTCACTCGTCCAAGGCACTCCATGGAAGTTGGCAATGCGCCGTACCATTTCTGGTGTACACCACCCGTAGCAGTCCAGGATTCGAAGCACATGGTATTCCCGCGCGGTGAGGCCTCCAGTGGTACTTACCTTTCTCATCTTCGCAGGGGGCATTGCTGCGCTTAAAAGCAATCTCTGGTCGGGCGCCAGGTACGCAGACGGTAGTACGGCCTCGGCCGTCGCGCCGAGTGTGTCGTCTTCACCGAGTACATCCAAGTGTGGATTTGGCAATTCGCTCATGGCGATTCTCCAAGGTGTCGCTATTACATAACGGAGCTCAGGTGCCCAGAGGACAGGACAAGCCGCGCGCGCCTCTGGGATTTCCGCTCATTCTGCCACCCGATCCGCCATTTGCCTTCGTCAGTTTGGATGACGCCATTGGGCGGCATCAGCACAAGCGTCTCTTGATCGCCCTTGTTGGCACTCGCGCAAACGACCCGGACACCCTCCGACTTCCATTTAGAGCCAAAGGCAATCCGGCCGCACATCATGCTGCGGACGACAACCAGGTAGGCATCAATCGGTGCATCACGACGAGCCGCGCAACGAAACAGCAGTCGATTCCCCCCACGCTGGGTGTCCAGTCCCTCGGAGAACGCGCTGATGTTCTGCAGGTGCGTCGGCATTGTTGCGCGCGGAAAACCGGCAACGTTGAAACGGACGATGCCGGGGATCGTCCAACATCTCAACCAATGTGTGCCACTGGCGCCGCGCGGGAGTGCTGTACTGTTGAAGAACGCGGACCTTACAGGGACGAAATTTCCGTCGTTGTCGCTGGTGATCCGAGTCCACCAGTGAGAACCAAGTTCAATGCAGTGGACAATCATCGCAGGTCCAGAGAGACCGCGGTGGTGGGCCCAGGAAGAGAAAGCGAACTCCTTATCCCGTTTGCCTTTCCAGTTCGGGCTAGGGCTGAGTTGGCATGAATGCGGGTGGCTGCGCAGCTCTCACGGGAGCGTGCTATATTCGCGAGCTTGATCCGAGGGTCGACCGCGAGGCGCACGGCTTGGAACGCGACCGAATCCTCGATGCTGTCGATTCGGCGATTGGCGAACCGCCGAATGCGATAGATGCGCGCGTATCTCTTCTTGAGAAGTAATCTTGCGCGCGTCCTTCTGCCCCGCATCAACTGCATCATTTCTCTGCTCAGACCCGGTACACTCAAGATGACACTCCTATCGCTAGCCTGGTTCACTACAAATGCTTTCGCACGCCCTGTCCATTCCGTGAAAGTCGACCGCTCTACTTCGTACCCTCTATTTGCGATAGCCTGTCTTTCAGTTGCTGTATTGCTGTGCGCTGCGCCTTGATTTTGGTCTCGAATGCATGGACGCGCCGTCGGTGGGCCTCCACCGGTACGAACTCTGCGCCGTTGAATTTAACAATTTGCTCTCCGCGCGGCGTCGCGCTTTGCACCTCGACAACAGCTACGCCCGATTCCCCGATTGACGCCACGTCGTCGCCGTCAACAGGGAATAACGGCTGCGACGACTCTCTTCCGGCCTCTATATGGTCTGCGACTTGCTGTCTTCGTCTGGCCTCTGCCAAATTGCCAAAGAGACTGTCGAACCTTAGAACGAGCTCATTGTGTTTATCGATGGCGAACCGTGCACGCTGGTAAGCCGTGTTGCGCTGGCCGATCAGAATCGCGGCGGCTCGAGCAAAACAATCTTGCCGAGCATCCCACCGCTCATTGAGCCACCAGATATAAACGAGAGCTGCAAGAAAGCTAACTGCCGTAATCATGCCGAACCACCAGACCCAACTGTCGATGGTGTACTGCACCGCAGTATCCTGCCACCCGTACAATAGGCGTCCGTAATCCCGGTTGCACGGGTTGACTGCGTGCCGCATTCCTTCCTCGATGGAGGGCCTTTGGCTGAACCGCTGATTGTTACCAGATGGGTCAGTTGGTTGCGTCGGATGCGCGAGTTGTTGCGCCTGCTGGCTATGACCGGGAAGCAGGCGCGGAGTCTGTGCCGCCGCGAACACCACTACCAAAAAGAGCACGGGCGCCATCGCCAAACGCTTGCGTACTTGCATTCGTCTTTCTCCTCTTCGGGGACACACTGTTGTTGCTTGCCGCCTCGGCGTCAATCAGACGCAGGTCGAGCGCCAAGGAATCTACCCTTGGCGTCTTGAGTACCGGTAGCCATTCCGGCAGTGACGCCAACTGCGAATTATTTCCAAGAGGAACATGGATGTGCTTCACGATAACGCCCATACTCCTGTCCGGCAGCAGCGCCATCATTTGGCCAGTCGGCAGAATCTTCACCTGATGATCCTGGACGCGAGTGTCGAAGGCTTCCTGCCTTGTCCCCGTTCCCTCCTCGGTATACGGGCTCCTGTCCAGAATGGTGCCTTTCTCGACGCGCACACTCAACCGTTCAGTCGGAACGCTGGCAGACGCCTGTTGAAAGGCCTTCGCCGTTCCCTCGTTGCTGATCTTCATCATGAACTTCGTGTTCGGTGCGCTGGCAACGTCGGAAGCAAACGACTCGCTTACGTCCATGGACAACTGCTCTATGCTTTGGAATGAGAATATGAAAGCGGCATTCGCTTGCCGCGCGGTGTGGATGATGTCCTTGAATCCCTGGTAGGAGTACAGCCCGAACTCATCCAGCACAATCGAAATGAACGGGTGCTTTTGGTTCAGACAGTAGGCGTCGTATCGAGACGCAATCATGAACTGCATATTGCGCATGAGAATTCTGCCCAACGCCTTATACGGTTGGCTGTCGGTACCCAGGTTCATGCTGACGATCAGAATCTGCTTCTTCTCGACTATCTCTTCGAACGTGACGAGGTTCTCGCACGAGCCTGTGATCAGCGCCAACGAATCGCCAACGAACGGCATCATGCTGTTCAGCAGGCCGCGGATCTTCGTGAGCCAATCCTTGTCGTCATAGTTACCCTTGAGTGTTGTGGCTGCAAGCAGAAAGGCGTTCTTCTTATGCTGGGGGAGGTCAGGGCTTGTCATTACCTGAGCCTGGAAGTTCTCGATGAGCCGGTTCATCAATTCCGGTTGCTGGCAGGCAACCAGCACATCCCAAAACGTAAACTGCTTACCCGTATGCTCCAGGATCACGGTGACTGCATTCAGAAATGCGCGTTGGTGCTCGGAAAAGAATTCGTCTTTTGCCTGGGCGGCGCCGAGCGAATCGAAGACGGTTCCTACGCGTTGCTGGAGTTTGCCATCCGCGGCATAGAAGGGGTTGTACTTCTCGGAAATATCCGGATGCGTCGGGTCGATCACCCGCACGTCCGTTCCTCGACCGGCGGCGAACGCCAAATTCCAGATCTTCAGTACAAGTTCCTTGTCGCCTTTCCCGTCAAAGTAAACGACGGGATGGCCACGACGAATGTCCTGGTCGATGATGGTGAGCAACAGGTTCGTCTTGCCGGCGCCGCTCTGGCCGGGAAGGTTGGCTTGCATGGAGCGCTGGTCGTTCGTCCAATAAACTGGTGTGCCGTCATTCTCATAACCCAGGAATGTAACGCCTTGCCGTTCCGCTTCCTGTGCGGCCTTGCGAGCATTTCCCCGCGACACACACAACCGTGGCCGGGGCCATTGCTTCGCCAGCAACTGCGGAAGCTCGAAGTAGTAGCGGACTACCACAATCAGGTAGAAAATTGGCAGACCCAGGAAGGCCATGATCGCAATCGTTTGCGGAAGGCGCAACAGTAGTCCGCGGTTTGCAACCCACACGACACCGGCCAGTAGGATCAGGAATAGCCAGGTGAAGACCATCATCGCTTCGCGGTGCTCTTCTTGTGGCGACCGGACGCGTTCCACTCTTTCCACGTCTTTTCCTCTTGTGTTTTAGGGATTGTGCTTCCGGAACAGGACCAGCATTACCAAGACGATCGTCACTACTAACGCACCTAACAGCAGGTAGAAGAATTCGATGCGAATGGGGAACGGTTTGGCGTCGGCAGGCGCGTCTGGCCGACGAAAGTGACGCCGAAGGAAATTCGCCGCGCTACCCTCTGCGTTCTCGGCGTACATCATAGAAAACTCTTCCTTCAATGTCTCCGGGTTGAAGTCACGCGTGAGCTGCGCAAGTCTTCGGAGCCAGACGCTCGGTCGCTTGCACATCTCGTTTACCCAAGCCTCGGCCTGGTTCTCATTTGCCGGGGTAGGGTCATCGGGGGTGTGCGGATCGAACACAGGGAGAGGAAAAGCCAGTTCGCCGGCTTGGCCGGCCCAAGTGATGGCCTGTTCTAAGGGAGTACAGGCCGGATCAGCAGGTAAAGCCAGTGCCGCCGCTTTCGTGTTTTCAGCAGCTCGTGCTTTTGGCGTGGAATCGGATAGAGGCTTCGGTTCAATGTCAGAAAATGGCAACTGCATCGATCTCTGTCCCTTGGTCCGCGGCGAATGTCCAGCGGAAGATGGCCGGGGTGACACCCGGCTTGGAGAGAGCCTCGACCCAATCCATTGTCGTGTCCGGCGGCATGTCCGTGATGTCGAGCGTAGAACCGTGGGTGACAACCGGAGTCTGCTGGTACTTCCTGAACTCCTTGAACACATCGGCGCCGATTTGGTGGTTCACGTTTTGGTACGCAATGTCGCCGCCAAACGCCGGATCGATCTTCATTACGGCGGCGTTCTGCAGCCGGTAGGTGTGCGAGGTATTGTTGGTCGCGCTCAACCGGACATAATAGTTGTGCGCGTCTTCGCTCACCTGCACTACCCGAACGACAACCGAATGCTTTTTGGGGTGGATGCCGCTCGTGTCAACGTTGCGCGAAGCCAGTATGAGGCTGGCAAAAAGTCGGTCGTGCTCTGTCTGGACTTCACTTGGAGAGGGAACAAGGGGAGGTGGAGGGGTTGCTGGCGAATTTTCTTTCACTAGCCACGACATGGCGCCCGGCTCCGAGGCCGCCGCGATCTCGTAGAGATAAGTGGTCCGGTGGGTAAAAACCACCATATTGGTGTCGACACCAGTTCGCTGCGGCTCGATGAGGATGTTGTTGCCGTGCCACTCGACATGGACCTGAGCCGAGCCCAATGCGACGTTTTCTACCGGCTCGGGAACCTGGACAACCGATACATGGTGAAGTGCCGTCGCTATAACCTCAACTTTGGTCTGGGCGTGGAGCGGTCCGGCCGCCAAGAGCGCCGCCGCGAGGAAGGTGACGCAGTCAAGAGACGGACGTATGGTGGATATACGGTTGCTCATAGCCCGCATCGTAGGCCGAAGGATAACTCAAGGGGAATGCCTAGATGACGAAAAAGTGCAATGTCCCCCAAAAAGCTGAGCGCTCCGTGAACGTCGTACCCCGAAGGGATACTGTTCACGAAGCGCTCCGTCTGTTAGAGGTTGTCGTTATCCAGATCGTAGACCTCGGGATCCTCTTCTCCCGCGACGATCTCTGGCATTTCGGGGTTAACCCGCCGCCAAACCCGGACAATGCGAACGTTGCCGTCCGCGGCATTCTCTTTCTCCTCTACCCGCTTGTAGCGAGAGATCCAAGTCGAATCCTGATTGACTCGGATGAGGATATCTTTTGTTGCGTTTAGGACAAGCTTCCAATTCTCGACTGCCTCGTCCACAAGTACGCGTTCTCCGCCTGTCTGTTCCGCTACCGCATCCGCAAACTGCTGCGGAAAGGCATGGTACAGAATCGACCCGGAGCCTTTTCCCTGGGAAACAACATGGTTCAGCGCTGCTGCCCAGTGCATCCGCTCTTCGTCAGGCTTTCCTGCCCCCCAAACGCAAATGGCTTGGCGGATTTCAGAGGAGAAAACCCGATGCTTCCTCTTTGCAACCTCCAGATTGGCTTCGGCCTCGCGTAGTCGGGCGTACGCGGTCATAATTTCGACCTTGTCCCCCCCACTCTTTGCGGCCCTAACCTCTGCTTGTGCTGCGGTCAGAGCATCTTTTCTCAGCCCTAGCCAGGCAGAGATCCGACACATTGTTGAGCCGAAGAACTCATTCATCCTGCGGCATTCGAGTAGCATGCCCTCGGTGAGTCTTTTCCCGCCCGCTAGGCCGGAGAACATCCAGGCAAAATGGGCTATTGGCTTCGCTTCGCCGATCATTTTCATCAGCTCGGGGCAAAGGACGTTGTACATCCTGGCAACGAGATCTGACTCACTGAGGGGCGTTAGCTTCTTGGGCAGTTCATCGACGGACTTCAGCTTCTTGTCGATGGTCAGCCACCACGGTTTGCCAACCTTGTCCGCAATCTCGGTGACGCGGTTCATGTTGGCTTGAGTGTTGTGCTTCAGGCTGTCTATTTCGGACTGAAGCTCGGGGACTAGTTCGTAGGCGAACTCAGGCATGCCGGCCGCCAATGCTGAGGACATCGTATTGGTAATGACACCAACGCGATTGCCCATTGCCTTGAATGCCAGCGTGGTGATATTGCGCCACGGAGAATGCTCCCGCTCGTGTTTGCCCTTTTCCGGCTGCTTCTGTTCTTTCATCCCGAAGCGGTACTCCACAAACTTGGGGTACTGTTCCGAGTTGATGACCGCGATTCCGTCGCCGTCATAGTCGCCGCCGAAGGTTTTTGCCCTGTCTGCGCGGAGCGTGTAGGTTCCATGCAGACTGAGTTGCGTCGC